>JAFZBM010000176.1 GCA_017561765.1 Bacteroidales bacterium
CAGAACAGCTTGCGCTTGGCGGCGTCGCGGGCCATCATGGAGAAACCGTTGGCGTTCTTGCCCCATCCGCCTATCATCAGCAGGAGCTTGAGCTCCGGATAGCTGGCCTTGTAGGCGCCGAGCCGCTTCAGGTAAGACGGACCCGGATCCTTGAGTTCCAGGCCGCCGTCGCCCGTTTCCTTGTTGACGAAACGCGCATGACCTATGTTGATGTGGGTAAAGCACTTGACATCTTCCAGTGTCGGGAACTCGGACTCCTTTGTGTACTCCGTGAAATAGCAGCACACGACCGGAGTCTGGCCCAGCCTGGCAAGGCGTTCGCTGTCATCCCCGGAAGGTTCTCCCGGCTGGTCCGGCTCCGGCTCTTCAGGCGTATCCCCGTTGTCAGGAGGCGGAGGCGGAAGCACATTGCCCGGATCCTTGGTGGAACAGCCACCAAGGATCATCAGGCATGTAAGAAGTATGGACAGGTAACGTACCATTATTCAGCTACGCAGCGTATGAAAGCGGCACGGGCCTTGGGCGCTTCGGTAAGTACCGCCTGCTTAAGCGCGCCTTTCTCGGTATCGTACCGGATATCCTCACCGTAAGCCTTGGCGGCCGAAGATGCGTAGGCAGTCCAGTACAGGGCACGGTCGTAGACATGAGTGAAAGAACTCACACCATAGTCATCACGGTATCCGCACACGGGGAATACCGATACGGGATTGCCGATAGTAAACCATCCGAGGGTGAAATCAGCCTGCCAGCCTTCTGCTGTGGACAGATTGCTGCCCCAGAAAGGAACGGTACTGTCACGCTTGGGAACGCGCCAGCCGGGAGGGCATGGATCGTAAACCGTCTTCTCCGTGTTGCTCCAGCGGGTATTGTCTTCATCATTGAACCAGTCGCCGTTGTTTATATGTCCCATGAGCAGCGGATTGGCGATGGATTCTTCGATGGATATCTGGCCGGGAGCCACCTCGGCTTCCGCTCCCGCCACGGTTGCAGGGGAGCTGCTCTTTATGGCCTTGGGCCCGGGATACGGGTCCTTGCGGCCCCACTGATAGCTGAGACCGAATGAACGGGAATCCTCGGTTTCCGATCCGGCGACGGCGTCGATAAGGGCGCCGAGGTTGCGGCTCATCGCCTCCGCCCCGAAGATGCCTCCGTAAAGGCCGGTCCCTATCTTGGTTTCGGGCACCCAGATATGCCAGCTCCAGAGGATGACGCCTTCGGCATCCTTGACGGCGATTACGGCATTACCGGCATGAAGCACGTCCGGAGTATGAAGCACGATATAGTCATCAGAATACAGGACGGACTTAACCACGCTGTTGGCGGTGACGTCCTCCCCGTTATTCCATGTCTCCCAGAGGACCTCGGCGGTGGCGGCATCACCGACATACGCCTTGGTGTTGCCCTGGACGGCCATGAACTTGTAAACGCCGGGAGCCTCGATAATGTAGCAGTTGGCGGTACCGTTCTTGCCCAGGTCGGGAATCTTGTCGGACAGAGGATCGTCATAGTCCTGCATGGAAGCGGTTATGTCACCGAGATCCAGCATACTACCCGCGCTGATCGACACAGGATCAAGCACGTTGAAGGCCTTTACGGCCGCGCCGTCCTTGCGGAATTTGAGGGAAAGTCCCTTGGGAAGTTCTACTCCTGCGGGAATGTACACTATTGATTCACCGCTCTTGAAAGGAACCTCTATAATCTTCAAGGGATCACCCCTGTACTGATTCAGATTCTGCTCGGTATCGGTAATCTTTACCTGAAGGAATTCATAACCGATATCCGCTTTCTTCGCTCCCGACTGTGTGTCTGACAAGGTAAAGGAGTCAAAATTGCCGTTGGCGATGAAACGCACCATTCCGCAGATGTTCTTGAACCGGAACGTATCGTCATCGTTGCAGGCGGCCATCAGCGGAGCGTTGGTCGTGCTGAACTTGCTGTAGCAGAAGCAGTGCCTGAGGTTGTCCACGGCAGAGGCGGGATAAGAAGCGTAAAGGTTGCTCTTGTATTCCTCGTTGACATAGGGCAGGAGGCCCTTCACTTCGTGCGTGGCGGTCTTGCCGTCGGCACTTATGTCGCCGGCTTCGAGAGTCACGGTAACCTGGTCGGCGGCATACTCGCCGTGAACCACTATCTGGTCACCGGCCACCCAGGCCGTCTTCCCCGCCGTCGCGTCGGCGGGAAGGACGAACTTGAGGGTCATGTCCACTGATTCTGCAGGATCCTTGCCGGGATCGACCGGAACCTCCGGTTCTTCGTCGAACGTGATGCAGGAACTCACCAGGACTGCCGCAAAAAGCACGGCCAGCTTGTATAATTTCTTAGGATCGATCATAGCTGTAATGTTTTATTCGTCCCAATTCATAGAAGGAGTGAACTCATACCATTCAAGAATCGCACTTCCGGCTTCATCCACGCCTATGTACAGATTGATTTTATGGCCCCAGGTAATGGTTCGCAACAAAGATGCTGAAGTATCGAAGCTGCCGGCTTCCGCGCCGTTCACCAGATAAGTGACGTGGCAATACTCGGATCCGCTGGGATCGAACTTATAGGTAACTTCAACAGGCTTGGAGAAGTCAACGCCGGTAAAACCGTCCAGGCTGGGCTTGTTTCCGTCGCCAGCTACATTGAAGTCAAAACTGACCTTGCCGTCGCCGGGACGTATGTCAACCTTAAGTTCTGCGCCTTCATCGAAGCAGAACCAATGTCTTACCCGGCCGAATTTCCCGCTGGAAGGATCTGCCTCCATGGCAGTCCAGTGGAAAGTATAATTACCGAATGGCATACTGGAATTGTTAAGCCTGGCCTTGGCCGTGAACAATGTGCCGACATCCTTTGTATAGCTGGGTGCATTGGTCCAGTCGGACTTCCAGTTACTCATTTCGTCATTGTCCATAACCTTGCGGGTGGGCTTCAGCGGGTAGGCCTGCTTTAGCACGATTTCTTTCTCCGCAACCGCATCCCCCTCCTTGGCGGGAACGGTCTTCAACAAGATGCTGGCCTTGCGCAGGGCAGTCCCGTCGGCGTTATTCTGCACAGTAATCTTGAGGACGTCGTCGCCGGTATGGCCGTCGGGGTTATCGATGGTAAACCAGTCGTCACCCTCGCTAGCCTTGGCAGCCACCCATTTTGCGTTGGCGACTACGGCCAGCTCGGCACTCGTCTGGTCATATCCCAGGCGGAGTTCAAAGGATTCAGGATCGAGCTGCACACCGTCCTGGGTAAACTTTATGACGGCACGCTCTTCTCCTAGACGGTCATAAACCGCAACGGAGGCATAACGCTTCTCGCCGGTGTTCTCGGCCGCCTGAAGGACAACCTCGCCGTCGAGTGAACCAGTGGCTCCGGATTTGATTGTAATCCAATCACCTTCAATGACTTTGGCGCTCCAGTTCTGGTTTGAAAGCACATGGAAAGTCACATCTCCGCCAGCCTTTTCAAGCATAAACTCTTCCTCGTCGGCAGGAATGCGCAGATAGGCGATACCCTTCTGGTAGACGGTTATCCTCTTGCCTATAAATTTGCCGCTGGCAATCTCTATTTTGTCTATGCGGTCGTCAAGGGACAGATTGTCGTAGTATTGTACATGGACGTTGGTGTTTTCACCCTTGCCCACGTGCACGAGGGAATCCTCCACGGCTTCGCCTTCCTCTATGTCAATTGTGCACCACTCCTTGTGCTGGTTGCGCACCACCCACGGTTTGGTACTCTTCACCACAAGGGTGAAGGCCTTGGGAGAGATGGCGTCGAGCTGGTAGGTGTCATCCGCAAGGTAGCGGAGATCGACACTGTCCAGCGCCTCTTCCGGTTTTTCCATGCAGCCGGAGAGCCCCGCAAGCAGGGCCGCGGCCGCACAGAAAAGTATTATCAACTTTTTCATCTTGAATCGGTATTATTCACCAAGGATGGTGATGTCACAGCTCTTTATGATGTACCAGGTCTTGTCGTCCTTGGAGGACTCGAAGCCGAAGAAATAGTGACCGCCGGTTGCAGGATCGCTGGTATAGACGGAGGGACTGTCGGAAATGGACGCCTTTGAAGTTCCGTTATAGAAGAACTCCAGACGGATATTGCCTCCCTCGGCGGGTGCGAAGTCCATACGGTAAGACTTAAGTGCGTTCAACTCTTCCTTTGAGATAGAGAATGCGAAGGAAGCATATTTGGTTCCGCTGCCGTTTGTACGGAGACGCTTGTTGCCGTCGAGGTTTATCTGGCACTGGTATTCCGCCGTGCCATTGCCCGCATCGTGCGTGCTGAGGCAGAGCGTTCCCTTGTCGTCGAAACTCACGTCGCCCATGGTCAGCACGAAGGAAGCGTAACGGTACAGTTCCTTGGTAGTGACCCTCGACTTGGCGCCGGAGCTGATCTTCACGGATCCGTCTTCAAGCACCTCGCAGTTGCCTTCCAGCGAGAAAATGCACTCCTGGGACAGTTCCACCTGGCTGCTGACGTCGCCGAAGTCGTCGGAAACGGGCTTGATGGTGATGACGGCCTTGCGGTCGGCGAACTTGTTGTTGGACGCGGCTATTACCTTGACCTTGTCATTACCGACTTTCTCGACGGTGATGTCCTTGTTGTCGCACTCGACCTTCCAGTCCATGGTAGCCTTTACACCGAGTTCCAATTCACCGCCGGTACCCGCGATCGAAGGATTCTCGACGGGGAGGAATTCGAGCGACTGACCCTTCTGGTTGACCTCGAAGGTCTTGGTCTCGTCGCCTGCGCTCACGGTGACGGTGGCGCTGCGGGAGATTGAACTGTTGGCCGCCGCAGTGGCCTGGATGGTCTTTATGCTGCCGTCGCCGGCACCTGAATTCTCACTGAAGGTAAGCCACTGCTCGCTGGAGCGGACCTCCCATGCAATGTTGCTCTCGATGGTGAAGGGCAGGGTGCTTCCTGCGGCCTCGAACACGTCGGTGACAGGCTGCACGAAGAGTTTGCCCTTACGGAGCTGGGTAATGGTGATTGTGTAGGTCTTGTCGGTATTGTCTCCGCTGAGGGTGAGGACGACGCTGCGGTCGGAATAGTCGTCATTGGCGGAAGCCGTGATGACGACATCCGCGCTCAGGCCGGAAACCGAGCTGGATGCGGGAGATACTTTGAGCCATTCGGCGTTCTCGGAACGGGTAATCGTCCACGGGGTGGTGGAGCTCACTTTGAACGAGACGGCCTGGGGCTTCTCACCCTGGATGGTATAGCTATCCAGAGCGTCGCTCTCAAGACGGAGCATGGACGCCGCCTTCTCGGGAGTCATCTGCGTGTCGACCACGAACTGCTGGCATGCAAGCGCCAGAAGAGCGAGGGACAAACTGGCAACGATTTTGACTATAGTTTTCATATTGCGTTATATTTTATTCGGTTATACTGCTACCATCCGGTATTTTGAGGCTTGAGATTTTCGTTGCAGAACAGTTCCGACTGGGGAATGGGATAAAGGTTCATCCTGTCAGCCCAAGTGCGGCGTTCCACCATAATGCGGGAGTATTCTTTCTTGTCGCCGGTCTTTACGATTTCAACACCGTCGATCTGGCCCTGGGTGCTTGCACCAATCTTCCAGCGGCGTATATCCCAGAAACGGTGATCCTCGAAGGCGAATTCCACCCTCCACTCTCGCCGGACGGCTTCCCTGAAGGCGTCGGCTCCGCTCACGGTAACGTCGGGCATGAAAGCGTTGGCGCGTATCTGGTTGAGAGCGGCACGTGCGCTGATATGGAGGTTGCCGTCGGTCTGGTCGGGGTTGCCGAAATACTCGTTGGCGGCCTCTGCATATGTCATGACGGCCTCAGCATAGCGGTAAACAATCCAGCTGTGCTTGTTCTTGACCTCAGCCTCGGGAGTGAAATCGGTGGTCTCCTGGATATACCTGCGGAGGTAGTAACCGGTGGGAGAGCCGAGGTCCTGACGGGTGGCGGAGTAATCCGCACCTCCTACGAAGGTCTCGATTTCAGTGTCCTTGAACATCATGCCGTCGGCGAGGATGGTACGCGCGAAACGCGGGTCGCGGTCCTCGTAAGGCCTGGTGATGTCGAAGTTGGGGTCATTGGTCTGCCAGCCGCTGGAGGTCAGGGTAATGTCGTAACCGTCCTTGGTCTGGAAAGCGTCGACCAGATTCTGTGTAGGATAAGTACCGGACATCGAGGTGCGCTTGCCCATGGTGAAGCGCACGGGGAAATTGTACTTCTCGAAGCTCTGGCTTTCCGAGCGCATAACCTCCATAATGATTTCGGGAGATGTGCCCAGGGAGTTGGTCTTGTCAAGGGTGTCAAGTTTGAAGAGATTGGACTCCATCAGATCCTGTGCGGCCTGTGCGGCCTTGAGCCACCTTTCCTTGTCGTTATTGGGGTTGAACAGGGGGCTGGCGGCGTACAGGAGGGCCTTGGTCTTTACGGCCATGGCGAATCCGCGGGTCACGCGGCCATACTCGCTGTCCAGCATTCCGAGATAGGAATCAGGCAGATTAGGGGCGCATTCATCGCACTCTGACACGATAAAGCTTATCACATCGTCGAAAGGAGTCTTCTTTATTGTGTTGGCTTCTTCGATGGAAAGCATGGCGTCCGGAACCGGGATGTCGCCGTAGCGGCGGGCCAGTTCAAAGAGATAGTATGCGCGCAGCACGCGGGCCTGATAGGGATAGTACTGCAGGTGCTCCAGCCACAGGGCATACTTGGAGTTGTACTTGTAGGTGGAAAGGTCCACCGTCTTTATCGACTCCAGGAACTCGTTGGCGGAACGTATGGCGTTGAAGAAGGTCCATTTGGTATCCACTGTTGAAAGGGCGGACCAGTTGCCGTTGTTGTAACGCTGTACCGTGGCGCTGGGATCGCCGAATTCGGCGTCGTCGCAGCCGCAGTCGCGCATGGCGTCACTGATATCGACGATGTCCTTGTTGGGCATGTACCCGTAGATGTTGGTGAGCATCTTCTGGATGTTGCTGTAAGTATTGTACATGTCCTCGCGGCTGTAGTTGCCGGAAGTTTCGTCGAAGTCCAGGAAATTACAGCCTGCAAGCAGCAGGACGGCCGATAATAGGTAAGTTATCTTTTTCATATCGTTTCCCGGTTAGAAGTTGAACTTGACGCCGGCCCAGAAGACCCGCGTGGTGGGATAATATGCTCCGAGCTGCTCGGGATCGGCGAAGTGTATGTTGTCCAGGCTGAAGAGGTTGGTACCGTTCAGCGAAATGGTGGCGTCGCAGATCTTGAGAAGGTTGCGGGAGACAGTATAAGAAATACCGACGTTACGGAGCTTGATGAAGGATCCGTCACGGTAGTACAGAGTGTTGCTGCGGTAGTTGTTGTCGCCGTCGAGGGTGGTCAGGCGGGGCATCGTGGCCGTTGCGGCACTCTCCGGAGTCCATGGCACTTCCCTGTTGAGATAAGTCCAGGATATGGTGCTGTTGTTGGAGAGAGGCTGGTAGAGCGGAGAATCGAGCAGATCCACCGTGACACCCGTAACTCCCTGGAAATCAGCGAACACCTTGAAGCCCTTGTAGGCCGCGTTGAGACCGAAGCCGAACTGGAAGAGAGGGATGGACGATCCGAACATCTTCACTTTGTCCTGGCTGTCGATGACGCCGTCGCCGTTCTGGTCGAGGTACTTAAGGTCACCGGGCCTCACGTCGCCGAAGGTCTGCTTTGGACTGTTGTTGATTTCAAGCTGGTTCTGGAAGATGCCTATGACCTCGAGGCCGTAGCACTGTCCGACCGGGTTGCCCCTGTGGTAGAGGTAATCGTAGGCCTGGTAAGCCTGGCCGTCGTCGACCACCTCGGTGAAGAGCCAGCCGCCGTTGGCATAGACTCCATAGCTGAAGTCGCCTGTCTTGTCGTCCCATGCCAGACCGAGATCGACGCCCTTATATTTATTCTCGCCAACGCTCTGCTCGCGCATGCCGATTCCGATGACCCCGGACACATTGGACGGGGAGATGAGAATCTTCGTGCGGTCCTCGTAGAAGGCCTCGGCGCGTACGGTCAGGCGGTCCCTGAGAAGGCGTGACTCAACGCCCATGTTGACCACGGCAGCCTGCTCGGGAGCGAGCGTAAGGGCCGCCATATCACCTTCGGCGCGTCCGGAATAACCGTTGACCGCAACACCGAAGTTGTAGCTGTGACCGTTGCTGCTGCCGTATGCCTGGCGCCAGAGCTCATGCTCAAGGTCGCCGTCGGATCCGGAAAGGCCCGCTGAAGCGAAGACCTTGACAAAAGGCTCGCGCGAGACTATGCCTGCAACGTTGATGGCGGGATAGATGTTGAAGCATTTCCCGGGCTCGAGATAAGCGGAACCGGAATAGTTCACAACCGCATCCACGAAGAAGCGGTCCTTCCAGTTGTAGCTGGCCGTAGCGAGGAATTCCTGGGTCTTGGATGAAGCGTTGCGGGAATTCTCTATCCAGGAACGCTGGCGATATGCCAGATGGGCGTCCAGATGATGGTCTCCGAAGAACCTGGAGTAGTTGATCCTGCCCTGCAGTTCGAACTTCATGGCTAGGCTGCTGAACCAGTGGTCGAAATCAACCGTCTTGGAATTGACGCCGTAGTACTTCTGGACCCCGCCCACCAGTTCCGAATACTGGAACTCCTTGTCGGCGGTCTCGGTAAGCTTGCCGATGTAGTCGAAAGCTACCGACGCGTCGGCGGAAAGGCCGGGAACCAGGCTTGTGAGATCCTGACGGATGTTCATGTCGGCGAGCACCTTGGTCTGGGAATACTGGTGCTGACCGGATTCCTGATGCTGTGCCACGGGGTTGATGTTGCCGTAGAGGGCGCTTCCGCCGTAGGTGCCGTCAGCCTGCTTGATGGGGAACGCGGCGGAAGGGAGCCTGTAGAGGGTCTTCTCGATGCGCTCGGTCCACTGGGGAGTGTTGAACTCGGAGAGGCGGGCCATCACGCCGACCTTCATGGCAGTCGATTCGGTAATGTTCACGTCCACGTTGGCCCTGATGCCGAGACGGTTGTCATAGACATGGGCGTTGTAGCGGTCGTCGGCGGTGGGCTTCACGTACATCGCATCGTCTTTCATGTAGTCGATAGCGGTGAAATAACGGAAGTTGCGGTTGCCGCCGGTGAAGGTGAACTGCGCGCGGTGGTTGTCACCGTGGCTGCGGAAAATCTCGTTCCACCAGTTCACGTCGGGATAGGCGTACTGGTCGGTCTTGTTGTAGAAACCGTTGAGATCCTCGTTGGAATACTTGGGAGCAACTCCGTCAAGCGCACTTGCCTGATTAACATAATAGGCGTAAGTGTAGGAGTCCACAAAATCGGGTACGCGGGTAGGAGTGGCAAAGCCGTACTGGTACTTGGCGCTGACCTTGAGCGGCGAGGACTGACCGCGCTTGGTGGTGATCATCACCACGCCGTTGGCGCCCTTTACTCCGTAGAGGGCCGCCGCGGCGGCATCCTTCAGGAGCGTAATGGACTCTATCTCGACACCGGTGAGGTCATTCAGCTCACGCGGGAAGCCGTCGACCAGAATCAGCGGGCTGTGACTGTGGAAGCGGAGCTTGGACTGGTTCTCTTCGCTGCGGCCGGTGCCCTGTTTGACCAGGAGGCCGGAGAACTGTCCGTAGAGTGCCTTGGCAATATCGACTTCCGGGCTCTTCTCGAAGGTGGCGGCATCCAGGGACGCGTTTCCGCCCGCGGAAAGCCGGAAGGGATTTCCAATCACTATTGAATCCATCTGCGTGCGTGCTTCCTGGGCGAATGCGGAGGAGACGGCAAGCAGCAGAAGTGCTATAATTGTATAGATTCTTTTCATCTTCGGGTACATTTAAAGATTACCAACCCGGATTCTGAGTCATGCCGTAACCCTTCTGGATTTCTACGGCAGGAATGGGAGAAAGATACCACTTGGTATCGAAGCTGGTGTACCAGGCGCGGGGCGGATAAGCTTCTTTCACGCTGAACTTGAAGCTGGTAGCCTCACGCTGTTTGTCGCCAATCGAAGTGAGGCCGCTGAGTTTCGTCGTGAAAGCCTCTTTCAGGCCCCAGCGGACCATGTCGAACCAGCGTACTTCCTCGAAACCGAACTCGAGTTCGCGCTCGAGGATGAGTGCCTTGCGGAACTGCTCCTGTGTCATTTCGGGAGCAAGGCCGGGAAGGCCTACGCGGGCACGTACTGCATCGACCCATGCATAGGCTTGCGCGTCGGGACCGCCGTTGGCCTCGTTGTATGCCTCGGCGGCGTTAAGCAGAACTTCCGCCAGGCGCATCAGGCACCAGTGGGGAGGAACGTTGCGGTCGGTCTTCTGCTGGAGAATGTATTTCATCATCAGGAAGCCCGGGCAACCGTCCTGGTGGCTCCAGTGGTTGTCGTAGGCCTTGCCCACGGTACCGTCCTTCCACACGTCGCCGGGAACGCATACGTTCTCGTACAGACGGGGATCGCGGGTCTCGATGCCGGGGATCTTGATGACGCCGGTCGGGTCGGGCTCGAAGAAGGGCTGCTTTTCAGGCTTCTCCCAGTTGAAGTCGGCGGGGAAAGGTGTGCCGTCGGCCCAGGGGAACTTGTTCACCCAGTCGAGACTTGCACCGCAGCCGAAATCGTCCTGCAGGTCGATATGCTTGTCGTGGTAGCTGGTGCTGTTGCTCTTGCGGGTGGAAATTATGCACTCGCTCGAACCGCGGTTGTAATAACCCTTGCGATATGCCAGGCGGTAGTCACGGGGAGTGGCATAAGTCTGGTTGGTCACGGGATCCACGCCGGTAGGAGTGGCCTGCACAAGCTGATAGTAACCGCCCGTGCCCCATGCGCTCATGAACTCGTCGGCAGCGGCCTTGGCACGCTCCCAGCGGGCCTTGTCGTAATTGCCGTAGCAGGTGTAGTCATTGGCCTGGGGATGCCACTTGGTGTCGGAGTTGAAGGTCGGGGACGCCGCGAAGCAGAGTACGCGGAGCTTGAGGCCCAGGGCCGCGGCCTTGGTCAGACGTCCGTCTTCGGCTGCGCTGACATACCAGGGCAGGTCCTTTGCGGCCTCGTCGCAGAGCCCGACTATATAATCAACGGTCTTGGCAAAAGTCTCGCGGGGATAGTTCATCTCCTCGTCGGTCTGGACGGCATGATCAAGGATGGGAACGCCTCCCACATAACGGAACATGTTGGCATAGGCGATCGCTATGATAAGCTTGGCCTCCGCCTTCTTGCGCGCAAGCTGGGTTGCGTCGGCATAGGGAATCTTGTCGGCATTCTCCAGGAAGAGCCAGCCGTAACGGATTGCGTAATAATCCTTTTCGTTGCCGAACTGATAGGCGGCGCTGCTGATTTCCTCATGGTTTGCGTTCAGACCTCCGGTATAATAAAGGTCGTTGGGACCGTTGCCGTCGGAGTGCTTGTTACTGATATAATGGTCAGTAATGGATTCGAGTATATCGTTGCCCAACTTGCTGTCAAATGAAGAAAGCAAGCCGTATGGCAGGTAATAATAAGCTTCGGCCAGCACCTTGTCCGCATCCTTGAGTGACGCGAAAAGGGTGTCCAGAGTAGCGCCGGAGCTTTCCGGGGCCTTGCTCAGGCCCTCGTCGCCGAGCTTGAGGCTCTCACAAGCGACCATACCTGCAGCGAGCAGGGCAATCATCAACAATTCGATAGTCTTTTTCATGATTCGCTTGATTTAGAAGTTAATATTGAGGGCCAGGTTGTAGGTCTTCACGAGCGGGTAGGTACCGTCGGAGTCGCTGGACTTGGCTTCAGGGTCCTGGATCTTCATCCTGGAAAGGGTGAGCAGATTGTAACCGGTGAACATAAGTCCGACGCTGCCGATACCGAGCTTGTCGAAGAACTTGTTGCGGGCGAAAGTATAGCCGAAGCTCGCGCTCTTCAGACGCAGGTAGCTGGCATCCACGGTCCAGAGTGTGGAATCCAGGGAGTTCCAGGGATAATTGGTCTTGGTAAAGCGCGGCAGGGTGCCGTCCTCACGGCCGGGAGCCCAGCTGTTGTCATTGTCTATCCAGCAGTTGTCCGCAAAGATCTGGAGAAGTCCGCGGTGGCCGGAGTTGGTGAACGGGATTCGGTAATCCTGGTTGTAGACACGGTTTACGTTGGTTGCCGCGATCCAGTTCAAAGAGAGATTGAAGCCCTTCCAGTTGAACTTCCAGTTGGAACCGAACACATACTCGGGACGGTCGGGATAGCCGTCGTACTTGGCGTCGAGGCCGTTTACCTTGCCGTCTCCGTTGAGGTCCGCGTACATGGCGTCACCGGGATATACGGTGGTGGAAGGCTGGGGAAGATCGGGATTCAGGCGCTGTACGCCGTCCGCGTCGGTATAGAAGTCGGACTTCTGGTACAGACGCTCGAACTGATAGAGCAGATGGCGGTTGGTGGGGCCCAATGTCTGCGCCTGGTAAGGCTCTGAAGGCTCTACCTCGTCCATGAATATGATCTTGTTGCGGGCGAAAGTCACGTTGGCGTCGATGTCATAGTAGAAATCTCCGGCGTGGTCTCTCCAGCCGACTTCGAATTCATAACCATGGTTGTCAACCACACCGAGGTTCATGTTCGGCAGGCTGGTGGAAATGATGGCAGGCAGGGACTTGGGGGAAATGAGGATGCCGGTACGGTGCTCCTTGAAAATATCGCCGGAGAAATGCAGCCTCTTGCGGAGCATGTCGAAGTCGACACCGATGTTGGACTTGAGCGATGTTTCCCAGGTAACGCCCATATTGCCGGGAGTACCCATGGAATAGCGGGGAACACCGTCGGAATTATTGACGCCGAAATAGTATGCGCCGTCCTCGTTCCATACGCCTTCCATATACATGAAGCGGGCTGAGGAACCGAGGTCGTTACCGACCTTTCCTATGGATGCGCGGAGTTTGAGATAGTCGAGCCAGCTGACCTTTTTCATCCACGGCTCTTCAGAAAGCACCCAGCCGAGGGAGATGGACGGGAAGAAACCGTAGCGGGTCTTGCCGGGGGCGAAGTTTTCGGAACCGTTGTAACCGGCGCTGACATCCACAAGGTATTTGTCCATGTATCCGTAAGTTACGCGGCCCACGAGACCCACATAACCGCGGGGCAGCCACTCATATTTGGACGGGTAATAGTCGCGGGACTGGTTGTAGAGGAGGAGGCCGCTGACCGAGTGCTTGCCGGCAAAGCGGCGGTTGTAGTCGATACGGCCTTCGAGGTACCAGCTCTTGTCGTCGTCATGGGACTCGGAATAGCTGAGCGGAGTTTCGTCTCCCGAGATTTCATAGACGTAGGTCTTGTCGAAATCGGGGTCGGAGATGCTGAGGCCCGAGTCGTCGGCCCAGGAGGCGTAGTGGACTTTCATGTGGAGGCCGCTTCCGCCGCTGTGCTTCTTGGTAATCGACATGGATGTGTCGTAGCTTCCCTTGACGCCCACGCTCAAGCCTTCGGTGATGAAGTCAAGACGCTGGGTAAGGCTCATGTCCATGCCGAGGGTGGTCTTGTACTTGTTGGTATAACCGGTCTTGTAGTAGTATTCCCAACCGTTCCAGAGCGTAAGGCCTTCGCCCACGGCGTGCTTGTCGACGGTGACTACCGGATAGCCGTCCACCACGCCCGGACTGGAAGTGGGATGCGCCCAGAGCATGGTCAGCATCCACACGTTGTCGTGACCTTCGAAGATAGGCTCCTGCGTATCGCCGATAACACCGCTGATGTTGAATTTCATGTCGGTGGTCTCGGTGAGCTTGAAGTCGAGGTTCGCACGGTAGTTATAACGGTTGTAAGCGTAGTTGTTGTCGTAGTCCACTCCGGGAATCTGCTTGAGCAGACCGTCCTGGTACATATAACCCATGGAGACGAAGTAACGGACCTTGTCGGAACCGCCGGAAATGTTGATGTTGTTCTTCGTCTGCATGAAGGCCTTGCGGAACATCACCTCGTTCCAGTTGGTATTGGGGAACATGAGGGGATCGGAACCTGTACGGTAGGCTTCGATGGCCTCGGGCGTGAAGTACTGCGCCGTCTCGGTAATGCCGTCGTTCTCCTTGTACACGTTGTAATAACGTGCGAAATCATAGCTGGAGCACTGTGTGATGTAGGACAGGGGAACCTGGAGACCGGTGATGGAACTGACCGAAATCTTGGGTTTGCCCGCGTCGCCGCGCTTGGTGGTGACTATGATGACACCGTTGGCGCCGCGCACACCGAACACTGCCGTGGAAGCCGCATCCTTGAGGATGGAGAGACTCTCGATTTCGTTCGGGTCCACGGTGTTGATCGGACGCTCCACGCCGTCCACAAGGATGAGCGGCGTCGATGCGCTCTCATTCAGGGAACCTACGCCTCGGATGTAGATCTTCGCATAGTCTTCACCAGGCTGTCCTGATTCCTGGACGGTTGACACACCGGGCATCTGTCCGGCGAGGACGTTGGTTACGTCGGCAACAGGCGCCTTTACGAGGGCCTTGGAGTCGATTGTAGTGAGAGCGCCGGTGACTGTGGCCTTTTTCTGGGTACCGTAAGCCACCACGACAGTGGCTTCCAGTGACTCGGAGTCCTCTTCAAGGACAATAACCATCTCGCCCCTGGTCACGGCCACCTCCTTGGTGACGTAACCCAGTGACGATGCCACCAGGACAGCAGTCTCATTCGGGACCACGATGGAGAAATCTCCGTCAATCCCGGTCGCAACTCCGGTCGTCGTGCCCTTGATGGTCACGCCTGCACCGATGACCGGCAGCGACTGGCTGTCAATCACCTTTCCCGTGACCGTGAAGCCGCGCGACTGCCCGAAGGAGGGCGCGCTCACAAGTCCCGAAAGGAGACAAACCAGGGCAGCCAGTCTTAGAAAGTTGACTACTTTTGGTTTCATTGTTGAATAGTTGTATGGTTAGTAATTATAAAACACTTTCTTTTCCATAAACGGCCTTCACAAGGGCCTTGAGCAGCGAATGCTGGGAATCGTCGTGGCGGTATTCCCAGAACATCGCGCCCAACAGTTTCTTCTCCCCCACGAACTCTCCCTTGGCCGTCACCGACTCGGGGTCGTCGTAGCTGAGCAGTATGCGGTTGGCCATGTCTGTCAAATAGGGCACCTTGGCCTGAGGGTCCCATCTGCGTATGTTATAGCCTGTTACGTCTTTCTTGAGCTTTGCGTACCAGTGGTCGTTAAGGATGCTGGCCATCTCGTTGTAGTTGACCGTGTACTCGTAAATCTTGACCGTGGGGTTCTTCTCCGCCTTGCCGTAGAAGGGCACGCCCAGGTTCTGCCTGCCGACCGGCACGCCGGCCTTTACATGCAGGTCTATGCTCTCGTCGCAGCTGCGCTGGTCGAACACTGTCGAGCGGTGCAGGGGTGAATTGTGGCCGTTGGGAGCTGCGCCCATATCGTAGGTCATCACATTCACATAGTCGATGTACTTGATGGCTTCGGGCCAGTCGACGTACTTGGCGCTGGCGCTGGATGCGAAGGAGATTATCTTCCCGGTGCCTATGGTCTCGCGGAGTTCCTTCAGGAGTATGTTGAAATTCTTGGTGTCCGCGGAACTCGCACCCGTTCCTTCTGCGGAATAGGTAGGATATTCCCAGTCTATGTCCACGCCGTCCAGGCCGTAGTTCTTGATGTGTTCGTTGACGCTCTGGCAGAACTCGGTACGCTTTGCAGCGTCGCGCGCCATCATGGAGAAACCGTCGGCCTTCTTGCCCCAGCCTCCTATCATCAGCATCACCTTGAGCTTGGGATTCTTGCTCTTGAGCGCGATGACCTTCTGCATTAGCTCGGGCTTGTCGATCCATATACCGCCGGTGCCGTTGTCGGGATCGACGAATCGCCCGTGCGCGTAATTAATATGGGTAAGCAGGGTTGGATCGGGAAGCTCCGGAGAGTTCTCGGTGTAGTACGCCAGGATTATGGGGGTCTGGCCTATATCGGTGCAAAGAGTCGTGCTCACGGGGGGCTTTTCGTCTTCATTGTTCTCCTCCTCGTTGCCGCCGTTTCCGCCGGGTGTCACTTCCGGAGGAGGAGGCGGAACGGTATTCCCGTTGTCCGGATCCTTCTCGCAGGACATCATAAGCAGGCTGGCGACAAGCAGCGCGCCCAGTAGTTTCTTTATCATAATTCTATGATTTTTATCGGTTTCCACTCCTCGGAGCCGGGCTTGCGCATGCTCACTTCGGACTTGTTGCGCAGCGGATTCCAACCGCCTTTGATATTGAAAATGTAAAGCAGGTGAACGTTGTGCACACCTTCGGCGAGCACCAGTTCGGCGTCGTGGCGGGAGTAACGTTTGACCGGCTCGTCGGAGTTGTCAATCAGCAGGTTATAGTCTATCCATACCCGGTCGCAGTCGGAAGAAAAGCGGTAAACGCCGGTCTCCTTGACCTTGAAGCATGCTCCGGCTTCCACTGCGAAGAAACGGGTGGAGTCGGGGAGGTTGCGGTCGTAAGGTTCCAGGGCAGTGATGTCGCGGAAACTCTTCAGGTCTATCGGAGTCCATTCCGCTCCCTCCAGAGCGGCGGCGTTCCAAAAGCGTCCGTCGGCGCGGCGGGCCCTTATGCCCTTGAATATATCTTCATCAGCAAATCCCGGCAGCGGCTCCATTTTGGTGGCGTTGATGGTGCGCACAGTGCTCAAGCGGCCGAAGGAGGTCACCGAAGCCGTTTTCAAGACGGAAGTCCGGTTGATTTCTATAGGGGCTTTATACTCAGCGGATTCGGCCGTGGGCTCGCTTCCGTCGAGAGTATAGACTATCTTTTCCGGGCGGGTGGTGGTGAGTTCGACCACGGTCTTGTCGCTGAATGCCAGGTTGCTGCAAGAGCCGCCGGGCTGCTCGGGAAGAGGCACGTGATAATTGACTCCGCGGGCATCCAGCCTGCGGCAGGCGGCATCGACGCGGGTCTTGAACGACTCCCAGTCTTTATGGTCCGGTTGCGTCCACGCAATCTCCGCAAGGGCGAAAGCCCTCGGGAAGAGCATGTACTCGCGGTGGCTCACATCGTAGATATATTCCGACCAGTTGTTGCACTGCACGCCCTTCACCAAACTGCTCTTTCCCGCATCTTTAAGTACCTGGGGCACAGGATCATAGGCATAAACTTTCTCCAGCGTGGTATAATGTCCTATGGCGGTGGGCTCGGCCTTGGGGTCACCCTGGAAATGGTCGAAATACATGCCTTCGCTGCCCGGGGTCATAATCACGGCATGGCCCATCATGGCAGCCTTGACTCCGCCTTTCTCGCCCCTCCAGCTCATGACGGTGGCATTGGGGCTGAGGCCGCCTTCCAGTATCTCGTCCCAGCCGATGAGCTTGCGGCCGTACTTGGCAAGAATACCTTCCATGCGGTGCACCGCATAGCTCTGCAGTTTTTCCTCGGCGGTGAACTCCTTGTCGGCCACTATCCCCTGCTCCTTGATGCGCGCCTGACACTTGGGGCAGGTCTCCCAGCGGTTCTTGCGGCACTCGTCCCCGCCTATGTGGATGTACTCGCTCGGGAAGAGCCTCACCACCTCGGAAATCACGTCGTCAAGGAATTCGAACACCCTCTCGCTGCCGACGCATAGGGACACATCGGGAGTGCCCCAGGTGTAGAACGTGTTCATGGTTTCGCCGGTGCAGGACAGTTCCGGATAAGCGCGGATAGCTGAAATAGCGTGCCCGGGCATTTCGATCTCGGGTACCACCGTGACGCATCTTTCGGCGGCGTAGGCCACCACGTCACGTATTTCATCCTGGGTGTAGAAGCCTCCGTAAACGCTGCCGTCGAACTCGGTCCGCCATGCTCCCACTTCGGTGAGCTTCGGGTACTTCTTGATCTCGATGCGCCAGCCCTGGTCGTCGGTAAGATGCCAGTGCATGCGGTTGACCTTGTACTGCGACAGTATGTCTATCTGCTTCTTGACCTCCTCGACGGGCAGGAAATGACGGCATGGGTCGATGTGGAAGCCTCTCCACTGGAAACGGGGCGAGTCGCTTATTTCGCAGCAGGGCGCCTTGCGGCCGCCGTCCAGCAGCTGCAGGAACGACTGCATGGCATAGAAGAGCCCCTCGCGCGAGGATGCCCGGGCCTCGACCTTGTTCCTGCCGACTTTAAGGCTGTAGCCTTCAAAGGGGATACCCGATTCCTTGTCGAGAATCAGGACAATATTGCCCTTGCCGGCCTTTACCGGCAGCTTCAGACCGGTCGAGGCACGGAGCCCGGAAGCGGTGAGCCCGGCTACCTGTGCGGCCTCGGGCGAGGCGGCGCAGAAGCCGGAGCAGGCTGTGAGCGTGAACTTTCCGTTTTGCTGCTGCAACGACACCGGTTCGGGAATTATGCCGGCAAGCGCCACAGCCAGCAGGGCTGTCAATATCTTCATTACTTAATTAATTTTCGTATAAGCTGTCCTATTTCAGCGTTTTCGTGCACTCCTTCAAAGTCTTCGGCGTGAGGGCCGAAAGCATAGACCGGAACCAGTATGCCGTTGTGTCCCTTTGTAGAGAAGTTCACCTCGACCAAACGGTCCTGCAGACTGCCTTTCAGCAAAGTGAGGCCTCCGCATGCGTGGTCGGCGGTTACGACTACCAGAGTCTGGCCGTCCTTCGCCGCCCATTCCAGTACGGCGCCTATAGTACGGTCGAAGTCGAACAGTTCCTCGCACACGCGACCTATTTTATGACGGTGTCCGTAATCATCGATCTGGGATCCCTCTACCATGAGGAAGAATCCCTTGCGGTTGTCGAGCATCTCTATGGCCTTCATGGTGCTCTCAAGCAGGATGGGACCGCGCTCCGACACGGGGGGAAGGTCAAGGGGACCGTAAAGGCCGAGGAATTTGTCGCCCTGTGCGCCGCGGATATCCTCGAGCTTGTCCACGAAAGTGTAGCCCTTTGCCTGCATCTCCTCGACAAGGTTGCGGCCGTCGGAACGGGAAGTCCAGAACTGCAGGCCGCCGCCGCTGATAAAGTCGACTCCGGAGTCAACATATTGCGCTGCAAGGCCTTCCTCGTCGTGAACGGTGGGAGAATGGCCGCAGAAGTCGGCCGGAGTGGCATCGTTTATGCGGCATACTACTGTAACGCCGATCTTCTTGCCTTTCTTCTGCGCGGTCTTGAGCACCGATTCCACCGGATTGCCTTCGGCGTCGATGCCTATATAGTGATACTTTGTCTTCTCACCTATCGCCAGTGCAGTGCCGCCGGCGCAGGAATCGGTAACCAGGGCATCGACAGCATAGGTGCGTGAAACACCGACGTGCGGCATCTGCTCCATGTTGAGCTTTCCTCCGTTCACCACCCAGCCGCAGCTCACCTGCTCGAAGCCCATACCGTCGCCAATCATGAAGATTATGTTCTTGACTTTCTTTCCCTTGGGCTCCTTGACGCTGACCACGTCGTAGGTCTCCTCGACGGGCTTGGTGTACACGTCATCCTTGCCGAAATTATAGACGGCGAAGCGGGAACGGTCGCGGGCCAGGGAGTCGGGCGACTGAACCATGGCGGCGGAGGCGTTCCAGCCGCTGAGGCTCAGGGTGGCGGGAGCGCTGCCCTCGGGCAGGCGGCAGCTCACGGTACGGCTTTCACCGGGCAGGAGGGAGATGAAATTGTCGGACCAGATTACCGAAGGAATAAGCTGCCCAGAAGCGTCCTTAGCCTTTATAATGTTCTGATAAGCAACGACTTCCGACTTGTTGGAAAGGGTCACTTCAAAGCCCTTGGGAGTCTTGACCGTGCTCATCTCCACCTCGGTAGCGGGCAGGGCGGATACGAAACTCATGTCCGCATAGCTCTTGAAAGGAATGCCCCACCAGTCGGCCTTCTTCCAGACGTACTCGTTATACCCTTCGGGAATGCAGTAGAAATTGCTTGCCAGCTGCCTTCCGTCAGGACCGACAACCTCGAGACTCAGGAAGCAGGGGCCCTGGATGTCCTCGAACACCTTGCGGGGGTCGCGGCGGCGGAACTTAGCAATCTTCTCCTCGCTGCGCTGGAGCTTGCTGTCGGGGCCGTACACTTTCATGCGAGCCAGAAGTTCGGTGCCGGAAACCGCATCATCCACAGTGTAAACGCAGTGATCTTTGTAGTTATAGACAAGCTGCAGAGGGGCGCAGGCCTTCTTCGTGCCGTAGTAACCGGCGGTCGGAACCATGTACCAGTCATAGAGCTGCCAGTAGAGCGAGGGCCAGGCGGAATTGAGCATCCACTGGACTATGCCCGTAGATTTGTAAATCTTGCAGCGGAATGACTCGAACATGGCCCTGGTGGCATCGTAGTCGAGGGCGTGGGCCTTGTTTACGAAGTCTTCGAAACCGGTTGGCGCACCGTACTGTCCGCTCATTGCCTCAACGGCCTTGGCGGTGTTGTTCATGTGCGATGATGAAGCGGTGCAGTGATAATCCCACGCGGGCCCGAGAGGCCAGAGGTTCTCGGCGCCGAGCATGCGCTCGATTGATTCCGCCTGGGGAATGTTCATGCCGACGCCGGTCTCGGTGTTGAAACCGAAGGCTCCTCCGCACTTGGTGTCGAGATACCAGTAATCGGGACCCACATACTCGTAGGGCCCTTCCATCTTGGTGCCGGAAGGACCTGTGACCGTGCTGGTTATGCCCTTGGCCGAGCATACGTACGGCCTGTAATCCAACTCGTTATAAATCTTCATGTAGGCCTCTTCCAGGCGGGGGTTGGGAATGCGGTCGCTGCCGGTAAGCCAGCCTATTACGGCGGGATGGTTGCGCAGGCGCATCACCTGGTCATGGAAGTAACGCAGCGCCAGGGCTTCGGTGGCGGGCTCGTTGATGCAGCCGTAGCCCTTGGTCTCGGGATAACCGCAGTAGTCCTGCCACTCCCAGTGACAGCTGAAGCCCACAATCGCCAGCAGGCCGAGCTCGTCGCAGATATCATAGATGCTTTCGTCCTTGCCCCAGATATTCTCGAAGCGGACGCTGTTCAGGCCCATGTCGGCCACATATTCCAGCTGCGAGCGGGTACGTTCGGGAGTGTCCTGCATGAAGATGTCGTCGGTCCATCCGGCGGACTTGATGAGCACCTTGCGGCCGTTGAGTATGAACAGCCTGTGTCCCAGGGAATCGACTTCGCTTGTGATGGAACGTATGCCGAAACGCACGCTCTTGCTGTGCGATACGGACTCGCCCCTGCCGGGCAGGAACGACACTTTGAGATTGTAAAGCTCGGGGCGTCCCATCTCGCGGCTCCACCAGATGCGGGGCCTGTGAATGCTTTCCCGCACGCTGATCTGTTTGATCTGGCCGGGAGCGAGTTCCACCTCGCTCTTGAAACTGCCGCCGTCGTAAAGCCCCTGCAGAAAGCCCTTGACGGGGGTCTGGCTGCGGTTGACGAGGGTGGTGTACACCACTATGTCGGCGTCCTTCATGTTGGCGGGGTCGAGTTCGGGCTTGACGAACACATCCTGCACCTGCACGTCAGGAGTGGAAATGAGTTCCACCTTGCGGAGTATGCCCATAGTCTCGTCAACGGGACGGGGATTCCAGTCCACCCAGCCGTGGTTGAGGCACTTTTCGGGGGCCTTGAACACCTTGACCTGCAGTTTGTTGACCTTTTTGGTGGCGAGGCTTGTCACATCGAACTCCCTCACGCAGAAGGGGCCCGCGGTGGTATCGGCGGAAGCGATGAGCGTGCCGTTGACACGAATCTCGGCGCTGTAGCCGAGGCTCTCGAAACGGAGCACGTGGCACTGGCCCTTGGGAGCTTCGAAGGTCGTGCTGAAAATCCAGGGTTTGTCGAAGAGACTCTTGTCGATGGAGGCATAACGGTCCCGCTCCAGCACATTCTGGGTGCCGAATACGCCCGCTTCGTTGAGCGCTCCCGCCACTGTGCAGGGCACGGTCACATCGTAAGAACGTTTGTCTCCCTCACGCTGCATTTTCCACTGGGTAAGCTCGCGCGCGTGTGAGAAGAGGGGCAGGGCCAGTACGGCCAGAACAATGATAAATCGTTTCATAATCTTACAATAACGATGCTCCGAGCAGGGCAACGTCTTCCTGTGGCATCACCCTGATATCCAATTTGTCAACTGCGTATTGGTAGATATAATTCTCGCGCAGAGATCGCAGCATAGAATCCTTGAAATGCTTGAACGTATTGGCAATACCCCCTCCAAGCACTATACAGCCGGGATCGTAGGCATACATCACCACGGACAACAGTTCCCCCAGATGCTTTCCGAACTCATCGAAGAACGAAAGCGCATCGGGGTTCCCCGCCTCCGCGGCTGCCGATATCTCCCTCGGATTTACTCCCTTGCTCTCGAAGAACTTTTTGGAGCAGAATGACTCGTAGTCCTTGCCGTTGTAAGGCACGCTTCCAAGCTCTCCGGCACCGCAATTCGCGCCGCAGAACAGCTTGTTGTCCACCATCAGGCCCATGCCCGTGCCCGTTCCGAGAGTGATTCCGGCCACCACGTCGTGTTCTTTGTCAATCCGAGCCGCCGCCCCAAGCACGAAGCAGTTGGCGTCGTTGTTGACGCTTACGGGTACGCCGAAGCACTTCTCCAGCACATCTTTCAGGTGCACCTCCTTCCATGAAGGGATGTTGGTGGCATTGAACACCACGCCCTTCTTTACATCCACCAGCGTGGGAACGCCGATGCCTATGCGGGTAACTTCCGGAGTGATAATGTCTTCTATCCTGCCGATTAGATAGTCCAGCGTTTCTTGCAGGGTTGCGTTTTTTTGGAATGAAGGAACGCGGGCCATCTTTACGATTTCGGTCCCCCTGACGAGGCCGAGGCTGATAGTGGTGCCACCAATGTCGATTCCGAGTAACATGAGATTAATTAGGGGTTAGTTTCGTTACTGTCACAAAAATACTGATTGAAGAGTGTCGCGGGTGCGAGATTTGCGTATTTATACTCCCAATTTGCGTAATTCTCTGCGCCTGAATTCTGTGGGGGTACACCCTTTTATTGCGAGGAAACGCCTCGATATGCTGCGGGTATCGGGCTCGTCAAGCCGTGCAGCAATGTTGGCGACGGAGTCGTTGCTTTCCAGCAGAAGCTCGGCAAAACGCGAGACTCGCTGGTAAGATATAAATTTATAAATAGTGGTTCCCGTGGCCTTCAGGAAGCGTTGCTCGAGCAGCCGGCGCGAGAGCGGAACCACCTCCAGTACGTCCCCGACGTTGATGTGGCGGTCGATATTGGACGATATGAAATGCAGGGCGGTAAGGATTGCGGGATCCTTGGTAGCATACACGCTCGAGGAGAGCCTCCTGACCAGCATTATAGGCTTGAGCACTATGTCCTCGCCTTGGTAGGAAGAATCCTTGACCATGCGTTCCGCCATTTTTGCAGCCTCGTATCCGCCGCGCTCTATATTTACATTGACCGAAGAGAGCGAAGGATCGGAGAGGTTGCAGAGAATTTCATCGTTGTCGACGCCCACTATCGCGATTTCCGACGGAATCTTGACGCCCATTGCCTTGCACGCTTGAAGAAGGATTATGGCCTGGTTGTCGTCGCAGGCCATTATGGCTACGGGCCTGGGGAGTTCCTGAATCCATTCCAGCAGACCGGGACGGTTATAATTCCACACGCTCTCGATACTCTGCCTGTCGTATTTGTAGAAGACCTGCCCGTATCCTGCCTCCTCAATCTTCCGTTTGAATCCATCGCAGCGCTCGTCGGACCAGCAGACGTTATTATATCCGAAGAACCCGAAATTCTTGAATCCCAGGCTCAGGAAGCGTTCAGCCACCATGGCGCCGGTACGGTCATAATCGGCCGTTATGTTTGGGATGGAGTCGAACTTGACTATGTAGTCCTGCGCGAGTGCCACGATGCCGTTCTTCTTGAAAAGGGTAACGTCATCGTCAGGGTCGAACTGGCCGATAACCACGTCCGCATGCCACTCCAGGGCCCATTTCACAACGCCCGGAATGCCAAGTTCCTTTTTGTAGGACGGAGGCATTTTGCACACCACCCAGGGCTCGGTCTCGCGGGCATAATCAAGAATTCCTTTCAGCAGCCGATAAGCAAATTGTTCCGTGAAATCGGTAATAAACAGTAGTCGCATAGGCTATTAGTTGTGGTCAGCATCGCAAGTTAGGAAATATTTGCCCCATTTTACTCACAATTTGCGCAATTTAAGAGTCAATTCAAGAAGTCAAAGATTTTTGCTAATTTTGAAAAATCGTATGAAAATCTGTCTTCCTTATTCGCTCGCCGGGGCAGCGCTGCTTGCTCTTCCGGCTTGTTCCGGGCCCGTTCCTGCCCGTCCGAACGTGGTGTTCCTGCTCTTCGACGACCTTGGCTACGGCGACCTCGGCTGCTACGGGCAGACGCTCATAGAGACGCCATGTATCGACTCCCTTGCGCGCAACGGCCTGGTATTCACCGACATGTATACCGCATGCCCGCTGTCGGCACCATCGCGCTGCAGCATACTCACAGGACTTCACAGCGGTCATAGCCAGATACGGAACAATGACGAACGCTGGGCGCGCCCGGAAGGGATGGTGCTTTCCGAAGCCGACTGGTACTTCGATGCGATACATGAGGATCCTTCCCTGGAAGGCCAGTGTCCGCTCGCTCCAGGCACGCTCACTCTGGCGGGTATGCTGCGCGATGCGGGCTATACCACCGCTATGGTGGGAAAATGGGGGCTCGGAGGCCCCGGTTCCGGTTCCGCTCCGCGCGACATGGGCTTCGACTATTTCTACGGCTTCAACTGCCAGATGCTGGCGCACTCATATTATCCCGACTACCTCTGGGAGAACGAGACTAAAGTGTTTACTTCCAACGAGTATATGCCTGTCAACCGCAGGCTCGACCCGGGCGCCGACCCTCTGGACATCCGCAGCTACGACAAATTCAACCAGAAGGACTATTCCTGCGACCTCATGTACGATAAGCTGGAGAACTGGGTTACGGAAGCGGCGGCGGGCGGCAAGCCCTTCTTCCTAATGTGGACCACCACCGTGCCGCACAGCACCGTCCAGGCTCCGGAAGACGAAGTCATGTACTATGTGCGGAAACTCGGGGAAGAGCCGACTCCGATTACCGACGGCGGCTGGTATTACCCCGTGCTGTATCCCCACTCCGCATACGCCGCGATGATTACCCACATCGACACCCAGGTGGGACGGCTGGTGCGTCGCCTCAAGGAATTGGGTGTATACGACAACACGCTGATAATCATTACTTCCGACAACGGGCCGGCGGCCAATTCCAACTCCCCTGGAGAGTACTTCCGCAGCGGCGGTCCGTTCAAGTGCAGGAAAGGATGGGGGAAGAGCACCCTGCACGAAGGCGGCATACGCATGCCCTTCGTGGTAAGCTGGGGCTCACGACTCAAGCCGGGCACTTGCAGCTATGCCGGCCAGTTCACCGACCTCATGCCAACGCTGGCGGAACTTGCCGGAGCCCCGGCGCCGGTCTCCGACGGACTGTCGTTCGTGCCGTCGCTGACGGGAGTGAAGGAGCAGCCGCAACACGACTTCTTATACTGGGAATTCCCCGGCGGCAAGGGCTGGCTGGCGGTGCGCTCAGGCCCCTGGAAAGGGCTTGTACGGAACGTCCGGGACGGCAGCGCCTCCATGGAACTATATAACCTGGATGACGACCCCCGCGAGAGCACCGACGTTGCTGCGGAACATCCTGAAATAGTGGAGCTTATGTGGAACCACATAAAAGCGTCCCACGCCGCCGTCCCCAGCCGTAACCCCAAGTTTGAAATGGATATTAATTACCCGGAAGCCGAATAAATATTATAAAAATGAAACATACAGCCCTTCTTCTTTTGGCTCTTTCGATGTGCCTTACCGCCATGGCCCAGCTGCCGGGCGAGGACAGCATCGTGGTACCCGATTACAGCGCCTACATACTCACCCCGCCCGCTCCCGATACTCCCCGCATCAACGGGCCGCGGGTCTACGGCGCCAGGCCAAAAGCACCGTTCCTCTACCGCATCCCCGCCACAGGCCGGCGCCCTATGCAATTCAGCGCCAAGGGCTTGCCACGCGGACTCAAACTCGATGCCGGCAAGGGCATCATCAGCGGCAAGGCCCGCAAAAAGGGCAGCTACAAAGTCACGCTGACGGCGGTTAACGCGCTGGGGAGCGACACCCGGGAACTGCGCATCGAGATAGGCGACCGCATCGCCCTCACTCCTCCCCTGGGCTGGAATTCTTGGAACTGCTGGGGCAATTCGGTATCGCAGGAACGCATTCTGGAGTCAGCCCGCGCCATGGACGAGTCGGGACTTGCCGATTACGGCTGGTGCTATGTCAACATCGATGACGGATGGCAGGGACTGCGCGGCGGAACTTACAACGGAATTCAGCCCAACAAGAAGTTCCCGGACATGAAGGCGCTGGGCGATTCGCTGCACGCCCGCGGGCTCAAGTTCGGCATCTACTCCGGCCCCTGGTGCTCCACCTACGCCTCCCACATCGGCAGCTCCTGCGACAACGCCGACGGCACTTACTGGTGGGTGGAACAGGGACTCGTCGATGAATACAACAAGCTGGACCGCAGTAAGTTGGATAAAGAAACGATACGGAATTTCGGCAAGTACTCTTTCGCCCGCGCCGATGCACTCCAGTGGGCCGACTGGGGCGTTGACTATCTGAAATATGACTGGAATCTCAACGACGAATGGTGGATGCGCGACATGAGGGAAGCCCTTGACGCGACCGGGCGCGACATTGTGTACAGCATCTCCAACAGCTCGCGCGTGACGCTCGGACCGGTACTGCTGAAGTACGCAGAATGCTGGCGCACGACGGGCGACATCCGCGACACCTGGGAAAGCCTCTCCGGGATAGGTTTCGACGGACAGGACAGCTGGGCGGGATTCACGGGACCGGGGCACTGGCCTGACGCCGACATGCTTGTTCTCGGCAAGGTCGGCTGGGGGCGCAAGATGCACTGGACCCAGCTCACCCCATGGGAGCAATACACTCACATAACTCTCTGGTCCATACTGGCTTCGCCCATGCTGCTGGGCTGCGACATGGCTATGCTGGACCCTTTCACCTTGAGCCTCCTCTGCAACAATGAGGTGCTTGACGTGAACCAGGATCCGCTTGGACTGAAGGGCGTGCGTTTCGCTTCCGGAGAGGGCCACGTCACCTACATCAAGCCCCTGGAAGACGGCTCGCTCGCGGTGGCCCTGTTCAATC
Organism: Bacteroidales bacterium; assembly: GCA_017561765.1. Lineage (GTDB taxonomy): Bacteria > Bacteroidota > Bacteroidia > Bacteroidales > UBA932 > Cryptobacteroides. The sequence goes on from JAFZBM010000176.1 coordinate 27,045, forward strand.
TCGGCGACGAGGAACGCACCCTTGGATTCACGCCCCACAAGCTCGGACTCTACGGCGAGCAGACAGTGCGGGACCTATGGCGACAGCAAGACGTGGGCAAGGTCACCAAGAAAGAACGCTGGGAAGTGAGCGTCCCGCCCCACGGCTGCGCCTTCTACCGCCTCAGCCCCGGCAACACCGGCGAAAAGCTCGAAGGACTCTACCGGTAAAACTCGCAAGGCCCTTCCACAAAAGGCTCTCCTGGACGATAATCGTTCCGGGAACCGGGCTGCTCTCCAGGACAATCTCCGGAACGCCCTCACGGACAATTTCCGGGCCGCGCTCTGGCTGCAGACCGCCTGCGCCCACGCAGCCGTGAGTGGGAGGGGCCCGCAAGCGCAGCGACGCGGGAGCGATAGGCCGCAGGCCGTAGTCTGCCGCCAGAGAGCAGCC
>JAFZBM010000177.1 GCA_017561765.1 Bacteroidales bacterium
CACCGCGGCGGAAAGGTGATAGACACCTCGCACGGCCTGGGCGGAGACGGCCCCATCACCCCTGAAAGGGCCGGCTGCTGTCCGCCTTATCCGCTGATAGACATGTGCTTCAGCGGAAAATATACCAAGCAGGAGATCAAGAAGAAGCTCATCGGCCAGGGCGGCGCCGTAGCTTACTTCGGGACCAACGACATGAGGGAGGTTGTCCGCAATGCCAAGGAAGGCAAGGAAGAGTATGTAGTGTTCATGAAGGCCTTCGTGCTCAACATCGCCAAGTACATCGTAGCCCAGGGCGCCGTAGTTGACGGCAAGGTGGACGTGATAATACTTACCGGCGGCGTGGCATACAGCACCGACATCACCGACGCCATCACCAAAAAGGTTAGCTGGCTGGCCCCCGTGGTAGTTTACCCGGGAGAGAACGAGCTCGCTTCACTGGCGGAAAACGGATACATCATACTTGCCGGAGAAACCAAAATACATACCTATAATAAAGACCACATAATTGAAGACTAAAACTGATGACTATGGCTGAAATCGATTATTCCAAACGATCGTTCAACTACTACCCCACGAACGCCATCGTCTATACCAAATGCATAGACGGCAGATGGAGCAAGCCTGTCGTTTCCAACGACTTCAACTTCTCCCTCCATTGCTTCGCCGGGGTATTCCACTATGCGCCGTCCTGCTTCGAGGGCCTCAAGGCCTACCGCGGAGCCGACGGCCTTGTGCGCATGTTCAGGCCCGACGAGAATGCCAGGCGCATGGAAAGCAGCGCCCAGTATCTGGACATGCCGGCGCCCAATCTCGAGATGTTCCTTGACCTGTGCACTCTCTGCATCCAGGCAAACTGGGATTTCATTCCTTCATTTGAAAGCGGCGCCTCGCTGTACCTGAGGCCCGTTCTCATCGGAATCAACCCCCAGCTGGGCATACATTCATCGAAGGACGTGATGTTTGCCGTCATGGCATCCGGCGTAGGCACCTATTCGGGCGCGAAGAGCCTGGTTCCCGGCACTGCGGTCCTGTCCCGCAACTACGACCGCGCAGCCACCTACGGCTCCGGCGGATACAAGCTGGGTGCCAATTACGCCCAGTCACTCCACGCCTACAACCTTGCCCACAAAATGGGTTACCGTGAGTTGCTCTTCCTTGACAGTGCAACCCACAGCCACATCGAAGAGTTCGGGTCTTCCAACTTCTTCGGCATCAAACACGGCTGCTACATCACTCCCAATTCCCCCAGCGTACTCCCGTCCATCACCAACAAGTCCCTTCGCAAGATAGCCGAGGAACTCGGCCTGAAAGTCGAGCGCCGCACCATCTTCATCGACGAGCTCGAGACCTTCGAGGAAGTGAACTCCTGCGGCACTGCGGTGGTCATCACCCCGATATGCAGGATTGACGACAAAGTCACCCTGGAGAGCGGCACCATCACCCGGGAATACAAGTATCCCGAGATCTGCGGGCCGATAAGCGAAAAGCTTTACAAGCGCCTTGTAGGCATCCAGAGAGGTACCGAAGAAGATACCTACGGCTGGTGCATGTTCGTAAACGCCCCTAAATAATGAAGGACAGGATCCAAGCCCTCCTGGACGCCCACGAAGTTGACGAAGCCATTGCGCTTCTGGACGGTTACCGCGCAGGAGGCGGTCCCATGGACGACACCCTGTACTATCTGCAGGGCAATGCATGGCGCAAGAAAGGCAACTGGCAGATGGCCATGAACAATTATCTCGCGGCAGTGAACCTCAATCCGGACAGCCCCGCAAAGCAGGCTCTCGAAATTGCCGGCGACATTCTGGCCTTCTACAACAAGGATATGTACAACCAATAAACTACCACACCGATATGGCTAAAATGAAAGGAGCGACTGTCGTGGACATCGAACGGTGCAAAGGCTGCGGCCTCTGCGTTGTGGCATGTCCGCTGAAAGTGCTGGCCCTGACCACGAAAAACGTGAACCAGAAGGGCTACAACTACGCTGAAACCGTCCTGGAAGACACCTGCACCGGATGCACGTCCTGCGCAATAGTTTGTCCCGACGGATGTATTACGGTTTATCGCAAAAAGGAGGAATAGTCATGGCAGACAAAGAAGTTACCCTGATGAAAGGCAATGAAGCCATTGCCCACGCCGCCATCCGCTGCGGATGCGACGGCTATTTCGGCTACCCCATCACTCCCCAGTCCGAAGTTCTGGAGACCCTCGCCGCCGAAAAGCCCTGGGAGACCACAGGAATGGTGGTGCTCCAGGCCGAGAGCGAAGTGGCCTCCATCAACATGGTCTATGGAGGCGCCGCCACCGGCAAGAAGGTCATGACATCTTCTTCCAGCCCGGGCATCAGCCTCATGCAGGAAGGCATTTCCTACATGGCCGGAGCGGAACTGCCCGCCCTCATCGTGAACGTCTCCCGCGGAGGCCCCGGTCTCGGCACCATACAGCCCAGTCAGGCCGATTATTTCCAGACGGTCAAGGGAGGAGGCCACGGAGATTACAGGCTCATCACCCTCGCGCCGGCATCGGTGCAGGAAATGGCCGATTTCGTCGATCTGGCCTTCGAACTTGCCTTCCGCTACCGCAATCCCGCCATGATCCTGAGCGACGGCGCCATCGGCCAGATGATGGAGAAAGTGGTGCTGCCACCTTTCAAACCGCGCAGGACCGAGGAGGAAATCGCACGCGAGTGTCCGTGGGCAACCACGGGACGCACAGGCATGCGCAAGCCCAACATAATCACGTCCCTCGAACTCCGTTCAGAGGAGATGGAGCAGAACAACCTCCGCATCCAGGCCAAGTACCGCGTTATAGAGGAAAAGGAAGTCCGGTATGAGGAGTACATGACGGAAGATGCCGAGTATCTTATAGTTGCTTTCGGTTCCGCCGCCCGCATAGCCAAGAAGGTCATCGCCATCGCCCGCGAGCAGGGCATCAAGGTGGGTCTCCTCAGGCCCATCACCCTGTGGCCTTTCCCCACCAGGAAAATCGCCGAACTCGGAAAGAAGGTAAAAGGCATACTTTCCCTGGAAATCAACGCCGGACAGATGATAGAAGACATACGTCTCGCCGTAGAATGCAACGTGCCCGTGAAATGGTACGGCCGACTTGGCGGCATCATCCCGGAACCGGAAGAGGTTGTAGAAGAAATCAAGAAAATGACCCGTTAAAGCGCTTCGATATATGACAAGAGAAGAGATTATCCAGGAAGAGAACCTGGTATACAAAAAACCGGAACTGCTCAACGATGTACCGATGCACTATTGCCCCGGCTGCAGCCACGGCGTAGTACATAAGCTGGTATCGGAGGTCATTGCCGAAATGGGAATGGCCGACAAGACCATCGCCATCTCCCCGGTGGGTTGCGCGGTGTTCGCATATAAATATATCGACGTTGACTGGCAGGAAGCCGCCCACGGCCGCGCACCGGCACTGGCATCCGCAGTCAAGCGCCTGTGGCCCGACCGCCTCGTCTTCACGTATCAGGGAGACGGCGACCTCGCCTGCATAGGCACGGGTGAAACCATCCACGCCCTCAACCGCGGGGAGAACATCACCATAATCTTCATAAACAACGCAATCTATGGTATGACCGGCGGCCAGATGGCCCCTACTACCCTGTTGGGCATGAAGACTGTCACCTGCCCCTATGGCCGCGACCCCAAGCTTCACGGATACCCCCTCAAGATGGCCGATATAGCCGCACAGCTTGAAGGAACCTGCTACGTAACCCGCCAGAGCGTGCATACGGTAGCCGCCATCAACAAGGCAAAGAGGGCCCTGAGAAAGGCGTTCGAGTATTCGATGCAGGGCAAAGGCTCCAACCTGGTGGAAATAGTTTCCACCTGCAACACCAACTGGAGAATGTCTCCCGCCAAGGCCAACCAGTGGATGGAAGAGAACATGGTCCCCTACTATCCTTTGGGAGACCTTAAAGACAACGGTAAATAAAGGCAATATGACACACGAAATTATCATATCCGGATTCGGAGGGCAGGGAGTCCTTTCCATGGGCAAGATACTCGCCTACTCCGGCCTCATGGAAGACAAGGAAGTGACCTGGATGCCCGCATACGGCCCGGAACAGCGCGGCGGCACGGCCAACGTGACCGTCATAGTCAGCGACGATCCCGTTTCATCCCCTATCCTGAGTTCCTACGACACCGCCATAGTGCTCAACCAGCCCTCGCTCGAAAAGTTCGAGAGCAAGGTAAAGCCCGGCGGTTCGCTGATTTATGACGGATACGGCATCAACAAACCGCCGACCCGCAAGGATATCCATGTCTACAGGATAGACGCTATGGACAAGGCGGCCGAGATGAACATGATAAAGGTCTTCAACATGATGATACTCGGAGGTCTCCTCAAGATTCATCCCATCGTATCCGTCGAGAGCGTGCTGAAGGCCCTCCGCAAGACACTCCCCGAGAGGCACCATCACCTCATCCCGATGAACGAAGACGCCATCAGGATGGGAATGGATATTATCCGCGAAGTCTAGCGCAGCCTGAGGAAACTATAGCCGAAGCGCTCACAAGCCGCCTTTTCAAGGGCTTCCCTGTCATCGGGATGGGCTATCGAGATGAGCGCTTTGGCCCTCTTGGCAAGATTGAGATTGTGCAGATACACAATCCCGTACTCAGTAGCAACGTACTGGGTTTGGAAACGGGTGGTAACGACACCCGCCCCGGGAGTGAGTGTCGGCACAATCTTGGCTTTACCCTTGGCCGTCCTGGAAGGCAGCGCTATGAAAGTCTTTCCGCCCTCGGACAGCGAGCAGCCGTACATGAAGTCGTGCTGCCCTCCAACGCTGGAAAAGATTACGGGACCTATGGAATCGGCGCAGATCTGCCCGGTAAGGTCAACTTCAATGGCAGAGTTGATGGCGCAGGCACGCGGGTTCTGTGCAATCAGGAAGGGATTGTTCGTATAGGCCACGTCGTAGAATTCCATGCTGCGGTTGTGGTCAATGTACTCGTACATTTCCTTCGAACCGATCGCCAGGGCCGCCACGCTGACTCCCGGATGCACTTTCTTAAGGGAGTTGTCTATGACACCTTCCTTCATCAGGCGGATTACGCCGTCGGTCATGGCCTCTGTATGCAGGCCCAGATGCTTATGGTTCCTGATACCGTTCAGGACGGCGTTTGGAATGCCTCCGACCCCGATCTGCAGGCAGGCGCCGTCGGGAATTTCCGATGCCACGTTTGCGCCGATGGCGGACTCAATAGGCGTGGGAGGGGCGAACTGCATGGCCACCGGCGCCACGTCGCACAGTACGGCGGCGGTAATCTTGCTCTCATGAATGAGGCAATCACCGTAAAGATACGGGATATTGGGGCTGACCTCGGCGATGACCACCCTTGCGACCTCGGCCGCAGAAACCGCTATATCCGCGGAGATTCCGAGGCTGCAGTATCCGTTTTCATCCGGCATGGAACAGGTAATGAACGCAACGTCAACCGGGAACTCCCGGCGGCGGAACATCCCGGGCACTTCACCGAGAAACAGTGGCGTCATGGAGCCGTACCCTGCAGCCACGTGGGCCCGCTGGTCGGCGCTTATGAATATGCTGTCCACCAGGAAGGAGTCCTTGTACTCCGGCTTGCAGAACGGCGCCGGTTCCTTGTGGACGTTGAACCCTGAAGTTATGGTGACGTCCCGGAGCTCGTCGTGACGCCTTGCAAGAGCCTCCTGCAGAAGTACGGGGACCGAAGCGCCACCCTGGCAGCATATTGTATCGCCGCTTCTTACAAACGAAACGGCTTCGTCGGCAGTTACATATTTCATTTCTTACCTGTGACTAATTGAACGAACATTTTCAGGTTATTGTCAAGCAGAAGGAAATCTTCGTCGGTGAGCAGGCGTGACACGCATACACGGATGCCGCTCTGTCCGCTTCCGGTGGTATTGAGAGGGATGGCGATGATTCCGCAGCGGAGCAGCGCTTCCAGCAAATCGCGGTTATTGAGATCTTTGTAAGTTACCGTGTAGAAGAAACCGTCGCTGATGGTCTGCTCCATATCCTTGTCATACACGAGATGGAAACCGTTCGCTTCGAAAATCTTGCGGGAGCGGTGGGCCCGCATGCCGTATCCGCGCAGTTCCTTGACAAAATCATAGCGTCCTTCCACCGAGGCCTCGAACATGGCCGACAGGGCGTACTGGGCCGAGTGGGACACGCCGGAAGTATTGACATACAGATAGTTGAGTATAAAATTATCGCCGAACTTGGAGATGTTCCACTTCTGTTTGAGGGCCGGGTACTTACGGTGGTAGAGTTTGTCCGAGATGCATACCACGGCAATACGTTCGCCGGCATAGCTGAAGATCTTGGACCCCGACAGCAGAATGACGTAATTGTCGGTATATCTTGCCACGGTGCTCTGGAAAGGCGGTTCGAAAGGCACGGACATATCTTTGCGGAAGTCCATGCACAGGTAGGCCATGTCCTCCAGCACTATTACATCATACTTGTCGGCAAGTTCTCCTATTATCTGCAGTTCCTCCTCCGTCAGGCAAATCCATGCCGGATTGTTGGGATTGGAATACAGGATGGCGGCTATGTTGCCCTGTGAGAAATACGATTCCAGCTTGTCGCGCAGCTTCTCCGCACGATACTCATAGATATCGAAGAAGATGTTCTTGATCCCGAGGATGTCTGGCTGCCTGCCGTGCGCCGAGAAACCGGGACAGATGTACAGGATGGTATCTTTGCCCGGCTGCAGCTGAGAGCACTCCAGGATGCAGGTCATACTGCCCTGCATGGAGCCGACGGTAGGAACGATGCCCTTGGGGTCTATATCTATGTCGATGAAGGCCTTGACGAATCGGGAAGCGTTCTGCTTAAGCTCCGGAATACCCTGCACGGAGGGATAAATCGAGGGCACACCTGCATCGAGCGCTTTCTTCTGCGCCTCTATGCCTATGGGACAGGCGGGGATGCCGGGCACTCCGAATTCCAAATGCGAGAATGTCTCTCCGGCCATGGCCTCGAGGGAACTTCCGACCATGGAGCACTGACGTATGGTGGTACGGGAAATATCATCAATTCCCATTTCCAGGAGCAGGGACCGGAGCTTTTCTTCAGGAACTGGCTGATTCATAATTATTTATTTTTCAGCGAGAACTGCAGTCCGGCATCGAAAGCCTTGATGTTAGCGGCAACGACGGCGTCGCCTTTCCTGGAGAAAATGCGGACGATGCCGTCGCGGAGCTTATCTGGCTCGAGAATGCTCATCACCCCGGCAGACGCCCCCAGAAGCACCATGTTGGCGCTCCTGGCCGATCCGGTCTCCCGGGCCGCGGCATCCACGTCAAGTGCTATGAGCCTCGGCAACTTTCCGAGTTCTTCGAGAACATCTTCTATAGGAGGGTAGTTGGGGATGTTGCGGACAGGTACCGTGTTTGTAATGATCCAGCCGTCTTCCGACAAGAAAGGAAGGTAGCGCAGAGCCTCCATCGGTTCAAGTGAGATAATAAAATCGGCGCTCCCGTGAGGAATCAGATCGGAGTGGATTGGAGAGGTGCTCAGCCGAAGGTGGGATTGGACATCTCCGCCCCTCTGGCTCATTCCGTGCACTTCCGCCTGCTTGATGTACAGGCCCTGCTCCAGGGCTGCGGACCCTATTACGGTGGCGATGGACAGTATGCCCTGTCCTCCTACGCCTGCCAATATTATATCCTGTTTCATTTCTTAATGTGTCTTTTGAGGGTTTGGAGGCATTCGCGCCTGCTGATGATTACTGATACTCCGTGATATTCGATTTCTTCCCGCAGGACTTTTTCCATCTCCGCATAGTTCTTGGGCAAAGGTTCGAAAGTGCGGATATGGGCGGGATCCACGCCCATTGCGGCGCAGATGGCCTCGAGACGGCCGGTGCCGGCGGAATCCTGGCCTCCGGTCATTCCTGTGGTGAGATTGTCGGAAATGCAGATTGTTACGTCAGCCTTCTCGTTGACGGCGTCGAGCAGTCCCGTCATGCCGCTGTGGGTGAAAGTGGAGTCGCCGATTACGGCAACCGACGGCCAGAGGCCGCTGTATGCCGCACCCTGTGCCATTGTAACGGAAGCCCCCATCTCCACGCAGGTCTGGATGGCCTCGAACGGGGGCAGCCATCCGAGCGTGTAGCAGCCGATGTCGCTGAAAGCGCGCCCCTGCGGGTAGTCTTTCATCACATTGTTGAGAGCGGTAAAGAGGTCCCTGTGACCGCAGCCCTGGCAGAGTGCCGGCGGCCTGGGAGCAATCACTTTGGAGGCGGGGTGCTGCTTAAGGGCCGGGAGGCCAAGCGCCTCGCGCACGCAATCCGGGGAAAGCTCGCCGGTACGGGGAAGAGTGCCGTCCAGCCTGCCCAGGACGGTCACGCCGGAGGAGAATATGCCGCGCATCCTCTCTTCCAGCATGGGCTGGCCTTCCTCTATTACCAGTATCCTCTTACACATCCCCGAGAGTCTGAGGATCAGCTCTTTAGGGAAAGGATACCGGGAAATCTTCAGAACAGGGAAAGGACATCCGCCGGGGTAGTTTTCCATAAGGTAGTTATAGCCCAGGCCGCAGGCGATTATTCCGAGGCTCTTGTCCGGGCCGTCTTCCAGGCGGTTGAACGGCGACGCCACGGCGTCTTGCTCAAACAGGGCGTAATCCTTGACAAGCTGGCTGTACCGGACTCGGGCGCAGACGGGAAGCGTGCACCACTGACGTTCATTTACAGGCAGTTTCAGCTCATTCTGGGGTACTGCGTCCGCATCGTCGATGCACTCGACCGCGGCGCGGGAGTGAGAGAGGCGCGTGGTAAGGCGCATCAGCACCGGTATTCCGCGACTTTCAGAATAATCGAACGCGATGCGCATCATATCATACGCTTCCTGCTGGCTGGAAGGTTCGAATACCGGGACCAGGGCGAAGGTCCCCCAGAAACGGGAGTCCTGTTCGTTCTGGGAGCTGTGCATGGATGGATCGTCGCAGGAGACAATCACAAGGCCGCCGTTGGCCCCAACTGTGGCGGAGCCCATGAACGGGTCGGCGCATACGTTCATGCCGACGTGCTTCATGCATACAATCGAGCGTTTCCCGGCGAAAGACATGCCGAGAGCCGCCTCCATAGCGGTTTTTTCGTTAACAGACCAGGCGCAGTGCACCTTGCGACCCGCAGTGAGCGGGTGGGCCTGGATGAATTCCGTAATTTCGGTTGAAGGTGTCCCCGGGTAAGCATATACACCGCTCAGGCCGGCGTGCAATGCACCCAGCGCCACGGCTTCATCTCCCAGGAGGAGTTGTTTTTGAGCCATAATCGTATAGTTTCAGTGTGGAGGTTATGTGGTCTTCCTCCGTTATTAAATAGTTCCGTTAAGGTACGAAAACTATTTCATATTAGCAAGTATTTCTTCCTCCGTCACCAGATTGAAGTCCCCAACGATCGAGTTTTTGAGCATGGCTGCCGTAACGCAGAAGTCCAGCCGGCGCTGGGGATCCCCGGGCCATTTCCGCGATGCGTGAATATAGGCAGCCACGAAGGCGTCTCCCACCCCCACCGAATCGATGATGCCGGTAATGTCGAAGATACGGGTACTGTAGATTGTCCCCTTGCACCACAGAAGGGCCGAAAGCGTGTGGTGATTGGTAGTCAGCTGGTTCCTCAACCCCAGCATCATCTCCCCGCAGTTCGGAAACTGACGGTGCATTTCGTCGAAATAACGTCCGTAACGTTCCATGTCAAGTACGGTATCCGCCATCATTCCCGTCTCGGGGATTTTGGGGACGCCGGTCGCCACTTCCCATTCGTCCTGGTCGCCGAAGATGTAATCGCTGTATTGCATTAGGGCATTCAGGGTCCCGTGGGCATCGGCGCCTTCGTACTTCCAGAGGTTTCGGCGGTAATTGATGTCGCAGGTAATCCTCAATCCCGCGTCACGGGCGGTGCGCACCGCCTCGAAAGTTGCGTCCGCCGCAGAGCGGGAAACGGCGCAGGTGATTCCGGAACAATGGAACAACGATGAACGGGAGAAGATATCCGCCCAGGGGAACATGCCGGGTGCGCAGGACCAGAAAGAGGACCCCTGCCTGTCGTACACCACCAGCGAACGGCGCAGGTCGGCAGCCTTTTCAAAGTAGTAGGTTCCAAGCCGCTCGCCCCCTCTCACCACGTCAGAGACGTCTATGCCGTAATACCTGAGCGTGCGTAAGCAGGCGTCACCGACCACATTCTGCGGGATGCGCGACACATAGCCCACATCATTGCCGAGAACAGACAGGGAAACCGCCACATTGGCCTCCGAACCGCCGAACTGACCTTCCCAAACTTCCCTCTGGCCTATGCGCCAGGCTCCGGGCGGCGACCACCGCTGCAGGATTTCCCCAAAAGTGACTATTCGATTCATTTCTCTGACAATCTCTATGCAAAATATAATTATGCGAATATACAAATATGATGGAGAAAAACCATATACTGGCGGACTTCATGCCGGTATTTTAGAAATTTTGTATATATTTGTAAATACACTAAAATTATCGACATGAATATTTTAAGCGACATCAGCAAGATTCTTAACCGCGCAGCCTTTTCAGACGTGGACAAGAAGATTACCAAGTACAAGTATGGCTCCGACGCATTCATGCGCATACTGCAAAGCCGCTATTCCTGCCATGCATTCAGCAATTCTCCCGTATCCGAGTCCAAACTGGATATGATTCTTGAGGCAGGCCGCCTGGCCCCTTCAGCCAAAAATCTCCAGCCGACACGCATCTGGGTGGTAAAAAGTGAAGATGCGCTGGCCCGCCTCCGCACCGTCCATCCTTGCTATGGAGCGCCGGTCGTACTCATCGTGGGCTGCCGCACAGACGAGGCCTGGGTCCGCGAAAGCGACGGTGTAAATGCCGCCAAGACCGATGCCGCCATCGTTCTCACCCACCTGATGCTAACGGCCACGGACGCCGGACTGGCAAATATGTGGATCTGGGATTTCAACCCAAGCAAAATACGTGAAGTTCTTCCCGAGACCCGTGAACACGGAATCTATGCCCTCCTTGCAATCGGTCACCCGGCCGAGGACGAGGGCAAGCCCACAGACCTCCACACCGTCCGAAAGTCCATCGAAGAGATGGTCATTACGCTTTAGCCGCCGGCAAGATTTGTTAATGAAAATACTCTTTGTCGTTAATAACTATTACGCAAGCGGCAACGGTCTTTCCGCATCAGCAAGGCGCACGGTCAAATTCCTTCGCGAGGCGGGCGAAGATGTGCGCGTCCTGTCCGGCAAGAACCATGAGGCGGAGACGCCTCAGCCGGACTATGTTCTGAAGGACTTCCACGTACCGGTTTTCGATTCGCTCGTTCAGTCGCACGGCTACAAGTTCGCAAAAACCGACATCTCGGTCATAATGGAGGCGGTGAAATGGGCCGATGTCGTGCACCTGGAGGAGCCCTTTGTCATCGAAATGGCAACGGCACGTATTGCAAAAATGCTCGGCGTCCCCTGCACGGCGACATACCATCTCCATCCGGAAAACCTCTTCTGCTCCATCAACTTAGGTAATTGGAAGTTCCTTAACTACAACATGTTGCGTTTCTGGAGGGACTTCGTTTTCAACTACTGCACTGATATCCAGTGTCCCACGGAGAACGTGATGAAACGCCTGAAGGAGTTCGGCTTCAAGTCCCGCCTGCATTTGATTTCCAACGGTATCATCCCCGACGCCAACATACGTCCTCGCTCTCCGGCGCCCGAAGACAAGGACCGGCCGTTCCTGGTGGTCTGCATCGGCCGCCTGGCTGTCGAGAAGGACCAGCCCACGCTTTTGGATGCCATGCGCTACTGCCGCAACGCCAAGCGCATTCAACTCTACTTCGCCGGCCGCGGCCCGGAAGCCGACGCCATCAAGGAGCAGGCTCATAAGCTATACAGTGACGGTGTGCTTCTGTACGACCCCATCTTCCGCTTCCATGACCGCGAAGGCCTGAAAGAACTTGCGGCAAAGGCCGATCTTTACATCCACTGCGCTACCGTCGAGGTTGAAGGGCTGTCGGCTCTGGAGGCGCTCCAGCAGGCCGTGGTCCCGGTGATTGCGGAGGGCGGTCTCAGCGCCACCTCGCAGTTCGCCCTCGACGGGCGTAGCCTCTTCCCCACAGGTGACGCAGAGGCCCTGGCCAACAGGATCGACTACTGGCTTGAACATCCCGAAGAGAGGGAAGACATGGGATGGAAATATGCTGAATCCACCGAGAACTACGATATCAGCAAATCCATCGCCGCCCTGATCGACATGTTCCACCACGCAAAGGAATCCGG
>JAFZBM010000023.1 GCA_017561765.1 Bacteroidales bacterium
CCCAGCACCAGTATCACCGATCCGTTCAGGGCTTTGGAGAAACGGCGGTTGAGCATGTCGGCGATGCGTTCTACGCAGTACTCCGGCATGCGGTCGTTGATCATCATGGACGACTCAATCATCGACGTATGGAAACCGTACTCGCGGGCTTTCCAGCTCAAGTAATACGGATCCAGAGGGATGCAGTGACCGCCAAGACCGGGGCCCGGGTAGAACGGCGTGAAGCCGAAAGGCTTTGTTTTGGCCGCCTCTATGACTTCCCAAAGGTCTATCCCCATCTTGTGGCAGAGGATTGCCATCTCGTTGATCAGGCCGATGTTGATGTTCCTGTAGGTGTTCTCCAGTATCTTGGTCATCTCCGCCACTGCCGGGGAAGATGCTCTGAACACGGGACTCTGGAGCACGGCTTCGTACATGGCGGAAATCACCTCAGAGGCATCCTGGCCAAGGCCGCCGACCACCTTTGGAGTGTTCTTGGTCTTGTAAATCAGGTTGCCCGGATCCACCCTCTCGGGAGAGAATCCAAGGTAGAAGTCTTCGCCGCACTTGAGCCCGGAGCTTTCCAGGATAGGCTTTATGAGTTCTTCCGTGGTGCCCGGGTAGGTGGTGGACTCAAGGACTACCATCATACCTTTGTGAAGGTATTTGGCTATGGAGCGGGCCGATGATTCAACATAGCTTATGTCGGGCTGCTGGTGAGCGTCCAGAGGGGTGGGCACACAAATGGCCACGAAATCCACGTCCTTGATGAAGCCGAAGTCCGTAGTGGCGGAAAGGCGTCCTTGTGCCACAAGTGCGGCCAGGTCGCTGTCAACTACGTCACCGATATAATTATGGCCGGCATTCACCATGTCCACCTTCTCCTTCTGAACGTCGAATCCGATGGTGCGGAACCCGGCCTTGGCCTTCTCCACGGCCAATGGTAAACCAACGTAGCCGAGGCCCACGACCCCGGCTACGATGGATTTATCCTGAATCTTCTGTAAAAGATTCTGTTTCATGCGGTTTTACTCCTTGATGGCGGTAATCATACAGCAGCGGCTGAGTTCCATATCGTTGTAGAACATGTAGTCGACACCGCCCTTATAATCTACCACGAGCTGGTCAGGATCTACGCCGAGTTCCTTGGTGAGGTAGTCGAATACTGCCTCCGCACGGTTCTTGGAGAGAGTGAGGTTGTGGGAAGGAGTTGCGGTCTGCTTGTCTGCGTAGCCACAGATGAGGTACTTGACGTCGGGCGTGCTGTTCATGACGTTGGCAACGGACTGCAGGTTAATCTTCTCACGGTTCAGCAGATCCCAGCGGTCAAGAATGAAATTGATGTGGAACCACAGGTCGGGAACCAAAGTGATGTACTCGGTATTGCCGCCTCCGTTTGCAAGCTGATTCCTGAGATCGCCGATAGTCGCCTGTGCATCTGCGAGATCCTTACCAAGAGCAAGGTTGATGGAGTCGCGACGGGCAAGAGCGGCATCGTTATAGTAGATGATGCTCTCGCGGGAAGCGTTCTCCCAGCGGCTTGCTTTCTTGCCGAGCTTCCATGCGATACCGACGGTGGCACCTGCAACGCCGTCAAATTTGTGGTTGGCGAGGAAGTGGGGCACGTCTGGTTCGTCCATGAAGGACTCGCCGTCAAAATCATCACCGACCAGTCCGCCGCGGAGGTCGACCATGATGCTCAAGCAATCGGTAATGCGGAACTTGTTGATCAAACCGGTATTGAACGATGCACCCACACCATTATCGGTGAGACCGAACAGGACACCGCCGCCGGCATAGGCGTCAAGGGAGTAGAAACGGTTGGCCTTGTAGCCGAAGATAATATTGGTAAGGTCGGCGTGGGCGAGGGCAAATACATTGCCGTAATAGCCATTCTGACGGGTAAGGTTCTCATAACCATAGTTATCGACAGTGGCACCAGTGTAAGGGTCGTCAGCCTTGAACCTGACGGCAAACAGCTTGTCACCCTTATTCTGGTAGAGTCCCTTGAACTTGTTCACATTGGCGCCAATACCTACACCGAAATACGGTGAAGCCCACTTGGTGAGATACAGGTCAATGGCAGGGAAAGCGAACATTTCGAGTTTGTTCGCCACTTTCCAGTCGTTTTCACCATAGTAAAGTTGAGTGCCAAGTCCGCCAACGAGCTCCCAGTTGTGCCAGAAACCATTAACAAAAACACGGTCTTTCTGGATAGTCGTGGTAGTGACGACTCTTCCGTCAGGAGTCTGGGTTTCTTCTTCGATGGTAATTGTTTTGTCATTCTCCGTCCGTTTGACTTCCTGTGCAAAGGCGGGAGCAATCATGCACGCGGCAACAATAACAACAAATAATTTTTTCATATCGTAATTATTACATTTTTAGCACGTTTAGCTGGCAAATTTAGCATAAAAATTTTTTACCTGCAATTTTTTGTGCACTTATTGCGCAATCGGACGCACGTTTCCGCGCGATATTGTCACTTTTGCGCACAGGAGCGAGCGCACGCGCACAATCAAAGACGTGCTGCCGTCAACCTCCACTATCTCCCCTTCCACGCCGTTGAGGGGGCCGTTATTGACTACCACCCTGTCCCCTTTTGCCAAGTCGAAGTTCTGGGAACATTCGGCATCCGGGGCGTTTTCCATCACCCGGATAAAGTCCTCCATCTGCTTATCAGGGACTTCCAGGAGGGTGCGGGTGCCATGGTCAATGAAAAACCGGGCGTTTATTTTCCCTGCATTCACAAGGGACAAGGCCCTTGATTTGACGGTCTTCAGAAAGAGGAGAGTGTTATATGACGGCGGGATATAATGACCTATCCCCATTTCGCCCAGGCGAAGGGATGTCTTTTTCCATTGTCCGTTGCGCATGGAAGCGGCGAACCAGACTGTCTTCTCGGGCGTGCTCATCTATGTATGTTCCAGCGCCGCTTTGACCAAGCCATTGAACAGCGGATGGGGGTTCTCGGGCGTACTTTTGTATTCCGGATGGAACTGAGTTCCTATGAAGAATGGGTGAGATGGCAACTCCACAAGCTCTACAAGGCCCGATTCGGGATTGCGGCCGGTGGCCTTCAGTCCGGCGGCTTCGAAAGCCTCGAGGTACTCGGAGTTGAACTCGTAGCGGTGGCGGTGCCGCTCCCGGATCTCGGTCTTGCCGTACAGCCGCGCCGCCAGCGAACCGGGCTCCAGCCTGCAGGTGTAGGCCCCCAGGCGCATCGTGCCGCCCTTGACCGTGGTCTTCTTCTGGTCTTCCATCATGCATATTACAGGATAGGCGCTGTCAGGTTTGAGTTCCGTGGAGGCGGCGTCGGCCCAACCGATGACGTGACGGGCGAATTCCACCACGCACATCTGCATTCCCAGACATATACCAAGGAACGGAATGCCGTTCTCGCGGGCATACTGCGCTGCGCAGATCTTGCCCTCCAATCCCCTCTCTCCAAACCCGGGAGCCACCAGGATGCCTTGCGCTCCCTTCAGTTTTTCCGCAACGTTCTCCGGCGTGATATGTTCGCTCTGCAACGTTCTTACGTTGACCTTGCAGTGGTTGGCGGCACCGGCATGGACGAAAGCCTCCTGGATTGACTTGTACGCATCCTGCAGTTCCACATACTTCCCGACAAGGGTGATATTGACTTCGTGTTCGGGATTCTGCAGGCATTCCAGAAATTCTTTCCACTTGCCCAGGTCGGGCTGATTGAAATTGTCAATCCGGAGCTTTCGGACGGCCAGTTCGTCGAGGTGCTCTTCATGCATATTCAGCGGCACCTGGTAGATGCTCCAGGCGTCGATGCTCTGGATGACGTGACCGGGACGCACGTTGCAGAAGAGGGCGATTTTGCGCCTGAGTTCGGGACTCAACGGGTGCTCGGTACGGCACACTATGACGTCCGGCTTGACTCCGCTGTGCTGAAGGGCCTGGACGGAGTGCTGCGTAGGCTTGGTTTTGAGTTCTTTGGCGGCACTCAGGTACGGGATGTAGGTGAGATGGATGGTCATACAATCCTCCTCCGGCAGTTCCCATTGCAGCTGGCGCACGGCTTCGATGAAGGGCTGCGACTCCATGTCTCCCACGGTGCCGCCGATTTCGGTCAGTATGACATCGTACTCACCGGACTGCCCGAGTTTGAGCATACGACGCTTGATTTCGTCAGTGATATGGGGGACGATCTGGACGGTCTTGCCCAGATATGCGCCCTCGCGCTCCTTTTTGATTACGGTATAATATATTTTGCCGGTGGTGACATTGTTGGCCTTGGACGTATAGACGCCCAGGAACCGCTCGTAGTGGCCCAGGTCGAGGTCGGTCTCGGCGCCGTCCTCGGTAACGTAGCACTCACCGTGCTCATAGGGATTGAGAGTACCGGGGTCGATGTTGATGTACGGGTCGAACTTTTGGATGGTAACTCGCAAACCTCTGGCCTGCAGAAGCTTGGCCAATGACGATGCGATTATGCCCTTACCGAGCGAGGATGCCACACCTCCCGAAATGAAAATATATTTTGTATTCATACCGGGTCACAAATGTAAAAAAATTCTGTCAATTCTGCGTATGGTCATTCCCACTCTATGGTTGCCGGAGGTTTGGAAGAGATGTCGTATACCACGCGGTTCACTCCGCGCACCTTCCTGATTATCTCGTTGGAGACTTCACGCAGAAAATCATGGGGGAACGGGAACCAGTCGGCCGTCATGGCATCGGTAGATACCACGGCGCGCAGGGCCACCGGGCTCTCGTAGGTGCGCTCATCTCCCATCACCCCCACGCTCTTTACCGGCAGCAGAATCACTCCCGCCTGCCAGACGGCGTCGTACAGGTTCGAGGCGGTTTCACGGAGGTCAGAGGCAAGAGGGAAGCCCATGCCCTCGCAGTTATACTCACGCAGCGCACGCATGAAGATGTCGTCGGCTTCCCGAAGTATCTCAAGCTTTTCTTCCGTTACTTCACCGATGATTCGGATTGCCAGAGACGGGCCCGGGAACGGGTGGCGCCCTACCAGAGCGGCCGGAATGCCAAGCGCACGGCCCACACGGCGCACTTCGTCCTTGAAGAGCATTTTCAGCGGCTCCACCACCTTCAGGTTCATTTTTTCCGGCAGGCCGCCGACATTGTGGTGACTTTTGATTTTGGATGCGATTCCCGGAATGCCAGCGCTCTCGATCACGTCGGGATAAATGGTTCCCTGTGCAAGCCAGCGGGCATTATCTATCGTCCGGGCATATTGTTCGAACGTATCGATAAATTGCCTGCCGATGATCTTCCGCTTGGATTCCGGATCGCTTACGCCTTTGAGCGCCAGCAGGAAGGTCTCCGACGCATCGACCCCTATCACATTGAGACCCATGTCCTTGTAGGACGCAAGCACATCGGGGAATTCATTCTTGCGCAGCAGCCCGTTGTTGACGAAGATGCAGGTGAGCTGCGGGCCGATGGCTTTGCTCAGCAGCACTGCGGCCACCGTGGAGTCCACCCCGCCGCTCAGGCCAAGAATCACCTTGTCTCCCCCGATCTGTTTTTTGAGAGCATCTACCGTCGTTCCGATGAAGGAATCGGGAGTCCAGTCCCCTATACATCCGCAGATGTCCAGGGCAAAATTGGCAAGAATCCGCGCGCCTTCTGTGGTGTGATACACTTCGGGATGGAATTGAACGGCATACGTAGGCTCGCCGGTGAACTGGAATGCGGCGTTGACGACCTCTTCGGTAGAAGCTATCACTTGTGCTCCTTTGGGCAGGGACGATATGCTGTCGCCGTGGGACATCCACACCTGGGATTCGGGACTCACGCCCTTCAGAAGCGGG
>JAFZBM010000178.1 GCA_017561765.1 Bacteroidales bacterium
CGGCGAGACCATAGCCGTTGCCAACGAGTATGGCGACGAGGAAACTGCCGTCAAGGCCCAGACTCTTATCCCTCAAGTATATATGAAGAAAGGTGGCGCCTTGCTGAACGCAAAGGACTTCGCCGCTGCCGCGGATGCATATGCCAAAGTGCTTGAGCTCGATCCCGCCAACGGCATTGCCGCTCTCCGTTACGGCCAGTGCCTGGAGAATTCCGGCAAGGGTGACGAGGCTCTCGAGGCCTACAAGACAGCTGCCGCCAACGGCCAGGAGAAGAACGCCAATAGCCAGATAGGTAAGTTCTACCTCAAGCGTTCCGTTGATGCCTTGAAGGCCAAGAAGTATGCCGACGCCGTCAAGGACGCCCAGGCCAGCTATGAGCTTATCAACAATCCTCAGGCCCTTCAGATCGCAGGTCAGGCATCGCAGCTCGCCGGCAAGAACAACGACGCCATCAAGTATTTCGAGCAGTATCTTGAGGCCGCTCCTACCGCCAAGAACGCAGGTCAGGTGGCTTACACCGTGGGTGCCCTTTATCAGCAGGCCAAGAACAACGCCAAGGCCAAGGAGTATTTCTCCAAGGCAGTGAGCGATCCTAAGTACGGCCCTGACGCCCAGAAGGCTCTTAAAGCTCTTTAGCAATGCTTGCGCTCGAGCTTCTGGCTCCGGCAAAAGACAAGGCTGTCGGCATCGCGGCAATTGACTGCGGTGCCGATGCCGTTTATATTGCAGGTCCCGCATGGGGCAACCGCAAGGCTGCCGGCAACAGCATGGATGACGTCCGGGAGCTCTGCACCTACGCACACCGTTTCGGAGTGCGTATATTTTTAACAGTCAACACTTTAATCTATCCGGACGAATGGGATGCCGTGCATTCGGTGATGCTGGAGGCACAGGATGCAGGCGTGGATGCTTTCATTTTCCGCGAGGAGCGGCTGCTGACCTGGCCCGATATCACCGTTCCCATGCATGCGTCCACGCAGTGCGCCATCCGTACGCCTGAACGCGCGCGGCACTTCGACGAACTGGGATGCAGCCGCATCATCCTTGAGCGCGGGCTGAGCCTGCAGGAGGTTCGTGAGATCTGCGCCGCAGTGAGCTGCGAAGTGGAATTCTTCGTGCACGGTGCGCTCTGTGTGTGCTACAGCGGCGACTGCCGTCTTTCGGAATACCTGGACGGGCGCAGCGCCGACCGGGGCGAGTGCATCCAGGCCTGCCGTTCCCTGTATGACCTGGTGGATGCTTCAGGCAAGGTGCTGGTGAAGGGCAGGACGCTGTTGTCGCTGCGCGATTTCAAGTTGCTCGACCGTCTGGAGGACCTTGCCGATGCGGGCGTGTGCTCGTTCAAGATAGAGGGGCGCCTGAAGAACGCGACATACGTGAAGAACGTAGTCCGCGAGTACAGCCTGGCCCTTGATGCATTGGTGCAAAAATACCCCGGGCGCTACTGCAGGGCCTCTTTCGGTCACGTCAGCGGTGGTTTTACGCCCGATTCCGACCGCAGCTTCAACCGCGGTTACACCACCTGGTGGTTCGACGGCAGGAGGGAGCGCCCCTGGTCGTCGATGAACACCGCCAACGGCGAATTCGTAGGAGAACTGCAGTCGGTTCAGCCTGCCGGCGGCGGACTCATGCTTACCCTGCGTCCTGCATCTCCCGGCCTGGCGCTCGCCAACGGTGACGGATTTGCCTTTTTCGAGCCGTCGCACGGCGTCACCGGTTTCCGTGCCGACCGCTGCGAGGGCATGCGTATATGGTGCAAGAAACTGGACGGACTGCGTCCCGGCACCAAACTTTTCCGTAACCTTGACATTGCTTTCGAACGTGAGGTGGAGGCCTCTTCGCCAAGGCGTGAAGTGCTTGTCGATGTGGATGTTACGGTAAGCGGGAAGTTCGTGGTAGAGCTGCGCGCCACATCCGAAGACGGACGTTCCGTGGTAAGCAGTTTCAATGCCGATGTGCCTGCCGCCGAGAACCGCGAGCGCAGCGCCGCGATGCTTAGGGAGCAATTGTCAAAACGCAGCGGGGAGATGTCGTTCCGCGTGCGTTCGCTCGATGCTGCCGGCGCCTTGCCGCTGCTGAGCGCATCTACCATTAATTCCATGCGGCGATTGCTGGCGGAGGATTTGGCTGACGTGGCCGTGGCGCCCGTATCTCCCAGGACTCCGGTCAGCGACGGTTTGACCAATGTGCCCTTGGAGAAGCGCGATGCGGATGAACTTATGCGTACGCGCTACTGCATCAAGTATGAGCTTGGGCTGTGTCCTAAATACCAGAAAGCGGCACCGACCGGGCCGCTCTATCTGATTAACAACGGAAAACGTCTCGCGCTGGGGTTCGACTGTGCCCGTTGCGAGATGACGGTCAATCGAAATTCCGGGACGCGAACGGCAGGGCAAGCCTGAGAGCAAGGTGCCAGTATTCCCAGTTGTGGACGCCATTGCGGACGCGCAGCTCGCTGTGCACGCCTTTTGCTTTCATTTTAGCATGAAAATCGGTGGACAGATGCAGCAGGAAGTCATCGTCGCCGCAATCGATGAACCATGCCACCGTACGCAGCTTCGCCAGCGTCGCATCGTCTGCATTGTCAATGAAATCCAGGGCGGAATGCTCCCGTACCGACTTGCACACCAGGGCAAGCTTGTCTTGCGAGGCCCCGTCGCCCTCGACCTCATTGCCTTTATCGTCAAGCCAGGGGCTCATCGCGTAGCAGCTTGAGAACATCTCCGGATGCCTCTGGCAATAGACGGTGGATCCGCCTCCGCCCATCGACAGTCCCATAACCGCCCGCATGCCCTTGCTTCCGCCGCAGGAGTATTTTTTCTCTACGGCAGGAATAAGTTCGTTGAAGAAGAAGTCTTCGTAATTCCATCCGGGCATGTTGAAATAACCGTTCCAGGTATTGTGCACGTCGGGGCCGCCGGCATTCGGCATTATTATTACCATCGATTTGGCCTCTCCGGAGGCAATGAGTTCGTCAACGACGGTTTTCATCCCGCCGCGGACTCTCCATGCGGTATAGTCGTCGCTCAGGCCGTGAAGCAGATACACGGCGGGACAGGTGCGTCCGGCCTTGAGGTGGCCTTCCGGCAGATATACATTGAACTTTACCGTGGTTCCGAGCACGCAGCTCCGGAGGCTGTCGGTCACTATTTCACCGGCCTTTACAGCAAGGGACGCCAGGGCGAACAGAATTATCAGGCTTAATTTCTTCATCTTATTTAATCTTAACGCAAAGATAGTTAATTTTTTGTTTTGGTCCCGGACACCATTTCCCTGACTTCGGTTTGGAATAATTGGGAACAACTAGTATTTTTGTAAGGATATCCGGATTAATTGATTGACAATAATATGGCGGACAATTATCTTGAAAAGCGCGAGGAGGCGCTCCGCACGGCAGGGCGCACGGTGCTGCGGCGCAATACTCCTTCGCTGGAAACATTGCTCTTCAGGAACCGCAGCCACAGGGCTTTCGATGTTTCCTATGTGGTTGCCATGCGCCAGCTTGAGGCAATAGCGGCCGTAAATACCAAACTTCCTTCGGGCCGAAATGCCCAGAGACTCCGGTTCAAACTGCTCGACGCGGGTTCGGGAGGACGCGACTTCTGCCGTTTCCTGCAATTGGGCGGATATCTTCCGGAACTGCATCTTCCCGTCCCCGGAACGGAGCCGCAGGCGTTCATCATTGTATGCTGTACCGAAGCGGAGTCGCCGACGGTGGATATCGACCTGGGCATTTCCCTTCAGAGCATGGCCCTGCGGGCAGTGGAAATAGGACTTAACGCATTGATCGTGAGGGCGTTTGACCATAAGGCCGTGCAAGAAGCCCTTGGCCTTCCTTTCGAGCCCCTGGCGGTGCTGGCTCTGGGCAAGGGCCTGGACAAGATAGAATTGGTTGAGGTTCCGGCCGGCTCCGACCTTCGTTACTACCGCAAGGACGGCACGCACTACGTTCCGAAGATCCGCCTGGATGACCTGCTGCTGTAATTGCATCTCTGTCATGCCGAGCGACAACCTTATTTGTGGACAAAATGATTACAGCCTGCTGCGTTAGACGCTGCAGGCTGTAAGGGTAAATAGCCGGACCGAATACTATCCGATGGTGTGAGTGATGGTTCCGGTGGCGGGATCGAACACGAAGGTGATGGTGCAAGGGCCGCTGACTTCAACAACGTAGTTGGCGTCATAGCCCTCGGGCCAGCTGCCGTAACTCCAGTTGCCGTTTTTGACGACCTTGAAATCATAGGATCCGCCTTCGGACACAGTGATGGATTTAGTGTATGTGCCGTCGGCCTGCTTGGTCATCACCATATCCACGGGGAATAACCAGTCGCATATATCTCCGGTGAGCGAGTAAACGTCCTCGGAGTATTGCATCTGGTGAATGACCCTCTCAAGTTCCGGAGAAAAAGCTATAACAAGGGTTCCGGGTCCGAGCAGGTCCGCAATATAATTGTCCGCCGGCCAGCATTTGTCCCAGCTATAGTCTTTAACAACCTTGAATGCAATCTGGGCCGCCGCGCTGATAGTATAATACTTGGCAAATATATTCCCTTCATAAGGATCCATGTCATTGTCCGTCAGGGTAGGATCCCAGGCCTTGCCGAAGATGACGTCGTCTTCCCCGGCTCCCGTATTGTTGGTGGCCCCGGCAATGGTATAATGGATATTGAATGCCTGGGCCTGGAAAGAGGTGGTGATCTGGGTCGTAGTCGGGTCGAAGATTATGGTCAGGATACCAGCCTCCGGGACGGATACCACATAGTTGTTTGCCGGCCAGCTTGTGCTCCAGGAACCATTCAGCAGGACCTTGAACTCTACGTCGGAAGAAGCTGCCGCAAAAGGAAGCTCCA
>JAFZBM010000179.1 GCA_017561765.1 Bacteroidales bacterium
AGCGCCAGCGCAGCGGGGAGACGAGCCCCGTAGGGGCGAGGACGGAGAAACAGACACTCCGCACCGCAGCCCAAACTGACCTGATAACAACAGGTGAACAACGAATAGTCATTTGAAGGGCCTCCAAATGCACACCTCCCCCACAAATAGTGGTAATTGGGCTCCAATGGCCACAGGTGAACACTTAGAACGCGGTCAAATGCAGATTTCGTGTTCACCTGTCATCACATGCCCGGCGGAGGGGCGGGCGCGGCTGGAATCAATAGAATTCCACGTTATACCGCGTAAGGATATCCATGTGCATGTAGTTGTCGCGGCGCGCCGGCTGACGTCCCATCACTATCATGTCGGTAAGGGCCTGGATCGCCATGGCCACCTGCTCCTCGGGATGCTGGGCTATCAGCACCGACACCGTGCCCCTGGCAAGAGCCTCCATATTCGCCTTGAGATTATCGAACCCGACCACCCGGCGCGTCTGGGCCGGATGCCTCTCCAACCACG
Organism: Bacteroidales bacterium; assembly: GCA_017561765.1. GTDB lineage: Bacteria > Bacteroidota > Bacteroidia > Bacteroidales > UBA932 > Cryptobacteroides. Next base: position 502 of record JAFZBM010000179.1, read on the forward strand.
GCACTATCAAATGGATACGGGAATTGAACATAGCCACGTGAGTAGTCCCCGGGAAGGCCGCGAAGAAGGCGTCGAGCTCCTGGTCGGTACGTTCAGGATCGCCCGGATCGATAAACAAAGTACGCACTATGCAGTCGGGACAATGCTCGCTCATATAGTCCATGAAACCGGCACGGCGGATGACCGTAGGATCGGACTGACGGAGAGGGTCGCGCTTGATGCGCACCAGCAGCACTTCGGACGCGCTGCGGTCGAGCGTCAGCTGATCGGCGCAGAGATATCCGCTCTTGTACTCCGGCAGCCCGAAATACGCCAGATACCCCTCGTCATCCTGTTTGGTATCGAAGAATGCATACGGAATGGAATGCTCCCGCAACTCCGCCGTAAACATCTGTGTATCAGCACCGAAGATTGGAGCGACCACAACCCCGGAAGGAGCGGCGTCCAACAGCCTCGAGCAAGCGTCACGGAACGACTCCGCATCCCTCTGGTCATAGTTGAATACAACAGTGCTGACACCAAGAGGAGCCACCGATTCGGAAGCCTTGGCGATTCCGCCGCCCGCCAGCTCCCAGAAAGAGCCCGGCGTCTGCTCGGGAATCAGCAGCGCTATCCGGCGCGACACTCCCCTGGCAAGGGCGGATGCAATCACGTTGGGCTCGTAGCCCAGTTCCTTGATGACCGACATCACCTTGTCGTAACTCTTGCGCGACACTTCCCCGCGGTTGTGCAGCACCCTGTCGACAGTGCCCTTCGAAAGGCCCGACAAGCGGGCGATGTCCATGATGGTTGGCTTTTCCGACTGTATCATAATGCTTGCAAATTTAAGCATTTTTCAAGAATTCCGTTACCGTGCACGAAATTTTTTCCGTTACCGTGCACGGAATTCAAAAATAATTGTATATTTGCAAGCGGAACACTATATTAATAATCGATGAAACGCCTTCAAATATTAGTTCTGACGCTCACTTCCCTTCTCGCAGCATCCTGCAAAAACGGCCCCGGAAGCGGCCTGGAGGCCGTTTATAAAGATCTCCCCTTCAGCATGCCGGTGGTCGAAGCACCGTCCATTCCGTCAAGGGTCTGGAACTTGAACGACTTCGGAGCGAAGGGAGACGGAGTGACCGACAACACCGCGGCTTTCGCTGAAGCGATGGACAGGATCGAGGAGGAAGGCGGCGGACGTCTGACAGTCCCCGCGGGCATATGGCTCACCGGCCCAATCACGCTCCGCAGCAAGACTGAACTTCACCTCGAAAAGGACGCCATCCTAGTGTTCAACCCCGACATCGACCTTTACCCCATAATCGACACCAACTTCGAAGGGCTCGACGTCCGCCGCTGCCTCTCCCCCATCAACGCCGACGGCGCCACTGACATTGCCATTACCGGCAGCGGCATCATCGACGGCAGCGGGGACAGCTGGCGTGAAGTCAAGCGCCGCAAAGTGTCGGACGACCAGTGGAAACGCATAATCGCCCGCGGCGGCTACGTGCCCGCCGACGGCAGCGGCTGGTATCCCGACGAGGCCTACTACAAGGCGCGCCAGACTGCCGGCTCCCTCAATTACCCCGACCCGTCTCTCGACGAGAACGAGATCAAGAGCTTCCTGCGCCCGGTGATGGTATCGCTGCGTGGCTGCAAGAGGGTGCTGCTCGAAGGCTGCACCTTCCAGAACTCCCCCTGCTGGAACATCCATCCCCTTTGGTGCGAGCACGTTACGATACGCGACATAATCGTCCGGAATCCCCATTATTCCGCCAACGGCGACGGCATCGACATTGACGCATGCACCAACGTGCTGCTGACCGGATCCACCTTCGACGTAGGTGACGACGCCATCTGCATCAAGTCCGGCAAGGACGCCGACGGACGCCGCCACGCACACAAATGTTCCAATCTCATCATCTCCGACTGCACCGTGTACCATGGGCACGGCGGCTTCGTGGTGGGCAGCGAGATGTCAGGAGGCGTCGAAAACATCATGGTACGCAACTGCCGTTTCATAGGCACCGACGTGGGGCTGCGCTTCAAGAGCACCCGCGGGCGCGGCGGCCTGGTACGAAATATATGGTGCGACAGCATCTACATGAAGGACATAGTGGCCGAGGCAGTCACGTTCAACCTCTATTATGCAGGCGTTGC
>JAFZBM010000180.1 GCA_017561765.1 Bacteroidales bacterium
ACTATCTCCATCACAAACCAATTTGTGACAAAGATAATCAAAATTTAATTAAAGTGCTTATTTAATTAAAAATTATCTTACAGATAAAGCTCTGGAGGTCGTTGCAGATGCCTTCCACATACCAGGCGCCGTCGGGCCCCTGGGCCCTGTAGAGTTGGACGGTGTCGCCGAGCCTGACTTCGTGTATGTAGTTGAAAATAAAATCGGTAACAGTCTGCCCGGTAGAAACTTCTGCTGGCAGGCAGTCCATTGCCCAGTGGGGATGCTTGCCGTTATTGGCATGTTTGTTATAGTCCAGATCCGACCAGGAGACAAGGTGGGAACCGGCTTCCTCCTTTACGCATACGGTAGGGAAAACAATCTTGGGCGCATCGGGCTCCAGAGCCCGCTCCGGGCATTGAGGCTCCGGAGAAAGAAGATCGTAAATACGCTCCGGTTTGGCAATCTTGCGGGCGGCAATATCCATGAGAGCCCAAGAACTCGTGGCATTGATAATAGCCTTTCCGCTCTCCTCCAGCATACGATAGTCCCTTGTGCTGATCGGGCCGCGTATTCCGCTGTGCCATGTCTGCAGCGTCACCCTCTCCGCCATGTGCGGCAGTCTCTCGTAATGGATGGAGTTCCTCAGCAAAATCCAGCACAGCCCCCTTGCATTCAGCACCGGATCGGGAAGTCCTAATTGCGTTGAACCGCGCACAGCGAGCTCCTGGGCGATGTCGAAGAAAGAAGATGCCTTCAGTTTGTGGTTGCAGTCAATAAAATACCCTGGAATTATATATTCTTCCTGATATTTATCGGGCATCATAGCGAATAGGGTTGGTGTTTATGGAGGTTTTGATGACAGTGAGTTCCGGGAATTCTTTTGAAAGCAGGCCGGCTAGCAGCTCGATGGTAAACTTTTCGCTTTGGTAGTGCCCGAGCTCGGCAAGGAGCATCCCGTCGTTATCGAAAAAGTCGTGATAATGCAACTCGCCGGTGACGAAACAGTCGGCGCCTTTGCGAATGGCATCCCTCATCAATGACCCTCCGGACCCTCCGCAGATGGCTATGGTCCGTATTTCACGCCCGTTGCATTCAGAATGGCAGAGGCACTCCACGCCGAATACCTTTTTCATGCGCTTGAGGAATGCTGCGTCAGGCTCTGGTACCGGCAGTCTGCCAATAAGCCCCGAACCGGCGTCTTCGCCATCCTTGGGCGCCAGCCACTCAAGTTCTTGCATTCCTATCAGTTCCGCAATCTTGTAATTCACGCCGCCGGGCGCATTGTCCAGGCTGGTGTGGGTAGAATAGATGGAAATGCCCTTGGACAGGGCCTGTACAACGCAGCGTTGCTGATAAGTGGAATCGCTTACCTGATACAGCGGCCGGTAGATAAGGGGATGATGCGAAACTATCATCTGGCAGCCTTTTTCAGCAGCCTCCTGTACAACCGCTTCAGTAACGTCCAGACACACAAGGACCTTGCTCACTTCCGCGCCCGGGAACCCAACCTGCAGGCCGGAATTGTCACCCTCGTTCCGGAATTTCAACGGAGCTGTCCGCTCAATTGCATTAATAATCTCTCTTGCTTTCATGTCCGGCAAATATACGGATTTTTCGCGTAATATTTAAGTCGCTGAGTGTCCCCAAAAAACAAATCTCCATGGTGAGAGATGCACCATGGAGATCGGATAGATAGCTGGTAATCAGCGATTTGTAAAACGTCTTAGAGCTTCGGACCAGCGGCGACGAGCTTCTTGCCTGCTTCGTTGGACTCGTACTTGACGAAGTTCTTGATGAAGCGGCCGGCGAGATCCTTTGCCTTCTCTTCCCAGATTGCGGGATCGGCATAGGTGTCGCGGGGATCAAGGATTCCGGTGTCGACTCCCTCAAGCACGGTAGGTACTTCGAAGTTGAAGTAAGGGATTTTCTTGGTAGGGGCCTTGTCGATGCTGCCGTTGAGGATTGCGTCGATTATTCCGCGGGTGTCCTTGATGGAGATGCGCTTGCCTGTGCCGTTCCAGCCGGTGTTCACCAGGTATGCCTTGGCGCCGCTCTTCTCCATTCTCTTCACGAGTTCCTCGGCATACTTGGTAGGATGCAGTTCCAGGAAGGCCTGGCCGAAGCAGGCGGAGAAGGTAGGAGTGGGCTCGGTGATGCCGCGCTCGGTACCAGCGAGCTTGGCGGTAAATCCGGAGAGGAAGTAGTACTTGGTCTGCTCGGGGGTAAGGATGCTCACGGGAGGCAGCACGCCGAATGCGTCGGCGCTGAGGAAAATCACCTGCTTGGCTGCGGGACCGTGGCTGTCGGGACGCACGATCTTCTCGATGTGGTAGATAGGATAGCTGACGCGGGTATTCTCGGTGACGGACTTGTCGTTGAAGTCGATCTTGCCCTCGGCATCTACGGTGACGTTCTCAAGGAGAGCGTCGCGACGGATGGCGTTGTAGATGTCGGGCTCGGACTCCTTGTCGAGCTTGATGACCTTGGCATAGCAGCCGCCCTCGAAGTTGAACACGCCCTCGTCGTCCCAGCCGTGCTCATCGTCACCGATGAGGAGGCGCTTGGGGTCGGTGGAAAGGGTGGTCTTGCCGGTGCCGGAAAGGCCGAAGAAGATGGCGGTGTTCTTGCCGTCCATATCGGTGTTGGCGGAGCAGTGCATGGATGCGATGCCCTTGAGCGGCAGATAGTAGTTCATCATGGAGA
>JAFZBM010000181.1 GCA_017561765.1 Bacteroidales bacterium
AGAGCCCCGGGCGAGCGGCCACATAGTCGAGCAGATCGAAGCGGTGAAGAAGATCCTGGCGGCAGGATATGCTTACGAGTCCAACGGCAGCATCTACTTCGACGTGGAAAAATACAACCGCGACCATCACTACGGCGTGCTCAGCGGACGCAACCTGGACAACACCCTCGAAGGCACACGTACCCTGGACGGACAGGAAGAGAAGCACGCCCCATACGACTTCGCACTTTGGAAAAAGGCTGAGCCCGAGCACATTATGCGCTGGCCCTCACCCTGGGGCGAAGGATTCCCCGGCTGGCATCTGGAGTGCTCCGTCATGGGCGAGAAGTATCTGGGCAACGAATTCGACATCCACGGCGGAGGCATGGACCTCATGTTCCCACACCATGAGTGCGAGATAGCCCAGAACGTCGCCTGCCGCAACACGCAGGGCGTGCACTACTGGGTACACAACAACATGATTACCATAAACGGGCAGAAGATGGGCAAGAGCCTCGGCAATTTCATCACCCTGCCGCAGCTCTTCAGCGGCGAGCATCCCAAGCTCGACCGTGCCTACAGCCCGATGACGGTACGATTCTTCATTCTCCAGGCCCATTACCGCGGCACCCTCGACTTCTCGAACGAGGCTCTTGCCGCCGCCGAAAAGGGTCTCGCCCGCGTGTTGCAGGCATCGCGCGAGCTCTATGCCATGGCCGGCCGAAAGGCTCCGGCGTACGCATACGGCGAGGAAAGCTTCGGCGTGGCTCCCGACAGCTGCGCCGCCGAGTCGGAAGCGGTCAAAGCCGTTTTCGACGGCATCTACGAAGCCCTCTGCGACGATATGAACACCCCGGTAGCCCTCGCCCACATAGCCGAAGCGGTGAAAATAATAAACTCCGCCAAGGCCGGGCAGGTCAAACTCGGAAAGGGGGATGTCAGCACACTCTGCCAGATCTTCGACGACATTGTGTTCGGAGTCCTGGGCATCAAGGACGAGGAAACCGGCTCCGGGGGCGCCCGAAAGGTGATTGACGGGCTGATGGGCATGGTGCTCGAGCAGCGCGCCGCCGCCAAGGCCGCCAAAGACTGGGCAACGTCAGACCATATCCGCGACTCCCTCAAGGCCCTCGGCATCCAGGTCAAGGACACCAAGGACGGGGTGGAATGGACCATTGACTGATGAAAAAGAACATCCTAAAATACGCTGTCTCTTTCATTCTGGCGGGCGTTCTGGTGTTCTTCGCATTCCGCGGAGTGGACTGGAGCGCTTTCTGGGGCGGACTTGGCCGTACACGCCTGTTCTGGCTCGGGATGTTCGTAGTGTTCTCCCTGCTCGCCCTCGTTTTCCGCGAAGAGCGCTGGCGGGCCATAATCAAGCCCATCGACGCCGAAGCCGCACGCCTTGACATATGGGACGCCACCAACGTAGGCAACCTTGTAAACGTGGTGCTCCCGGGAGCCGGGGAATTCGTGCGCTGCGGCTACATCACCCGCAGGAAAATGACCTACGACAAGGCCCTGGGCACCATTGTCTGCGAGCGGGTCTGCGATTTCGTGGCGATAGCCATGTTGTTCGCAGTAGCGCTTGTTACCGGATGGGGCAAATTCGGGGATTTCTTCATGGAGCAGATATGGCTGCCTCTGACCGGAAGGCTCGGCTTCTCGCTATGGTGGCTGTTTGCGGGCGTGCTGCTGGTGGTCGCGGCACTGATCTGGTGCATCTTCCATTGGAGCGGGAGCAACAAAGTCTGCGGCAAGATTGCCGGATGGATCAGGGGGCTCGGCGCGGGATTCGCCAGCATCACCAAGATGAAACATAAGTGGCTGTTCCTGCTCTATACCGTGCTGATCTGGACCATGTACGTGCTCATGAGCTGGGCCGGATTCAAGGCTCTCCCGCCACTCTCCGGCCTTGGCATCTCCGACGCCCTGTTCATCTCGGCAGTGGGAAACATCGCTTCGGTGATACCCGTCCCGGGAGGAATAGGCGCCTACCATTATCTGGTCAAGACCACTCTCGAGACGCTTTTCGGGGCGCCTGAAAACATGGGCCTGGTGTACGCCGTCCTATGCCACGAATCGCACGCCATACTCATCATCATACTCGGCGTGATATCGTACATACGCCTCACCCTCCGCAAGAAATCATAAAAAATTGCTATATTTGCACCCTCATTGGTTCCGTAGCTCAGTTGGATAGAGCAACAGCCTTCTAAGCTGTGGGTCGCGCGTTCGAGTCGCGCCGGAATCACAATCCGCGAAAACATGAAAACCCTTATCGTCATAGGAGCCGGAATCTCCGGGCTCGTTTGTGGGATATATGCCCAGCGGTCCGGTTTCCGCACCGTAATTCTCGAAAAGGCGGGCAATCCCGGCGGCGTGTCAACCAGCTGGAAAAGAAAGGGTTACACATTCGAAGGCGGTATTCACTGGCTCATCGGGGCAAAAAAAGACGTTCCCCTCAACGATATATGGACTGAAACCGGCGCCCTGCAGGACAACAACCCGGTTTTCTTCAAAGACCCGGTATATACCCTGATTGACGGGGACGTCAAGCTGGAGCTCCGGCGCGACCTGCGGACTCTCTCCGAATTCGCACATGAAGACCGCTTCCGGCTTGCAATCATGAGGTTTCACGTTTGGTGCTTCTCCTTCTTCCACACCCCCGTACAGGACATCTGCGGCCTGAAAACGCGCCATCCCCGCAAGTTCTCGCCCATTGAATTCATCAAGATGGGGCCCGCGGCACTGCTTACCCCCTGGCTGATGAGCCTGTCGGCCAGAAACTACATCAAGCGCTTCCGCAATGTGCACCTGCGGCGACTGCTGGAGGCCGTAGTAGACCCTGAGCTGAACGCCCTTTCGCTGATCTACACCCTGAGTTCGTTCACCACCGGCGACAGCGGCTACCCGAAAGGAGGCTCGCTGCGGATGGCGCAGAACATGGCGGATACGTTCACCGCACTCGGAGGGCAGATCCGCTACCGCACGCCTGCGCTGGAAATAGCGGAAGGCGGCGTACGCACGGCGGACGGCCTGCTGGAGAGCGACGCGGTGGTGATTTCGATGGACGCACGCACAGCCATCGACAAACTGTTCACTTCCCCGCTGCAGGCACCCTGGGCCACGAGGATGCGGCGCAAACTCGACACGGCGCAATGCATGTTCATCGCACTCGGCGTGCGTGCCGACCTGTCAGCCCATCCAAGATGCATGCAGATACAGCTCGACGAACCGCTGCATGCCGGCGGCATTGAATTCAGCGCCCTGACCGTCAACAACTACTCCCGCGACGCAGCTTACGCCCCGGAAGGCTGCACTGCCGTAACCTGCATACTGCCGGGGCATTCCTACGAGTACTGGAAGTCGGCGCGCGCCGACGGAAGCTACGCGGCACGCAAGCAGGAGGCGGTGGACGGATTCGTCAGGATGCTTGCGAAGGTGCTGCCGGAAACCGAGGGGAAGGTGGAAGTGTCCGACATGGCCACCCCGCTCACTTACGAGCGCTACTGCGACACCCACGAAGGGAGTTACATGAGCGAATGGAAGCCCTGGCATTTCTGCTGCAACGCCCCCATACGCTACCGGAAGGGACTGTATTTCTCCGGCCAGCGCACGGCCTTCTCCGGGGGTCTCCCCATAGCCGCCGAAACCGGCCGCCGCACCGCGCAGACCTTGTGCAGGGACTTCGGCGCGGAGTTTGTTAGTTATTGACAATAAATATTCGAAGATATGAGAAACGGTATTATAACGCTGATTTTGACTTTGTGTGTTGCGCCTTCGCTGATGGCGCAGATGATGCCCGATTCGACCGTTCAGATTACCGCATACTGGGACAAGGGCGACAAGGTCGTGTACAACGTCACACAGAACGTCAAGCAGGTATCAAAAGACGGCACCGAGAAAGTGCTCAGCAGCGCGTCCGAAAAAGACACTTTCGAGGTAATCGATCAGACAGACACCTCCTACATCGTGCGCATGACCATGGACGATGTTGTCTCTTCGTCCATTACCGAAGATGTTGACAAGGAGTTCTCCAACATTATAGCTAAAGAGTTCAAACTGGATTTCCGCACCGACGAATACGGTGAGTTGAAATCTTTTTACAATCTCTACCCGGAATGCGAGCGCATGAAAGGGCTTATTCCGGATGTCCGGGATGCTTTCATACAAAAAGCCGGCAAGAAACTTGACAAGGAAAAGCAGGAGCGCGTAAGGGCCATCGCACAGAATTACTGCGATATAGTCTGCGAGCCGGACAATCTTTTCGAATTAACTTTGCCGACAATCTCCAGACTGCTGGAATTCCACGGCTGCGTGCTTGACACCACCAAGCTGTACACCATAAAGGAGACCATCAAGAATGTTTACGGGCATGATTTCGAGGTCGACCAGGAAGAGTGGGTGGATGAAACACAAAGCGACTCCACCTACGTAGTCATACGGACCTCCGCCCAAATCGACAACGACACTTTGATGCCTTACCTGGAGGAAAAGGTGATGCAGGGCCTGAAGGAAGCGACCGCCAGCGAAGAAGAGTTTCAGGAGGCATGGGATGAATGGCTTGAAGAAGCTATCAGCCAGCACTTCCAGGTCGTCACCACGCAGTACAAGATATGGGTTATCCATCTTCCCTCCGGGTGGCCGGTACAATACGGCGAGAAACTTGTAGTGTCATTGAAAAGCGATGAAGAGGAAGTCAACACCATCAATACTTACGATATTTTAATTGCTGACGTACAATGAAAAGACTTATACTCACCCTTGCCCTCGCAGTGCTGTGCCTCACGGCAGCGGCACAGGAGCACATAAGTTTTGCCGGAATCCCCGTTGACGGAGCCCTGACCGAGTTCGTGGCCAGTATGAAGGATGCCGGATTTACCGAGTTCGGCAGCAACGACACCGGAGCGCTGCTGAAGGGCAAACTATTTGGACGCGACTGTACCGTCATAGTCAAGGCCACCCCGAAAAGCGGCGTTGTGTATGCCGTGAATGCGACTTTCCCCATTCGCAACAACTGGAAAGTGTGCAAGGGCGATTATCTTGACATCCAGTCAATACTCAACAAGGAATACGGACGCCCGGTCAAAATAGAGAAATTCGAAAGGCCCTACCGCGAGGGCGACGGCCTTGAGCTGCATCATCTCAACATGGGACTTTGCAAGTGGATATCCACCTACAATACGCCCGCAGGGCCGGTGACATTACGAATCCTGCCCGTCATAGTAAATAACGGGCAGGTAATGGTATCCTGGGAGGACAGCGTCAATCTGAGCCTGCTGTCATCCGAGACAGTACAGTAGGGCTATTCGAACCAGGTGCTTATTACTTTTATCGCCTCATCTGTCTGGCGGGCGGTCTCGATATTGATCTTGTGCCTCTGATTATCGATGAAAGCGGTTAGCAGACCGCCACGGTATGCGCGTCCTACCGTGCGCCTGAAGCCCAGCACACCGGCGGCATAGCCGGCTACGAGAGCCTGCTCGAATGTGGAATACCCGTCAATGAAGCCGGGCAGTTTGCCACCCTTCATTGCATGGACCACATAGAACACATAGCCTTCGCCGTCAGAATAGTCCGTAATTTCGAACGAAAACTCTCCTGTCTGCTCCTTGAAAGTATAATAGTAATTCTTGTCGCTCGAATATTTGTAAGAGGGTTTCGGGACATTGCCTATCCCTATCTTGTCGACCATACGTATGGCTTCCTCGCATGATTTGCAATGCTCGAGCAGAGTATTCTTATATTCCTTCAAATCGGAAACCATCCATTCGGAGGACAGCCCGTACTTCTCGTTCTGCGAGCAATACCCTATAGCCTCGTTCAAGCGGGACTCATCATCGCGGTAGCGCCGGGTCGCATCGTTGCGGGCGGAATAATAGGGCCCGTATTTGTCCGATACAGCATCCAGCACGAAGTAGAAACGCTTCATGGCCTTGGCCAGAGGAATCATGTTGTCAGGGTCGTAATAGTTCTCATATCCCTTCACGAAAGCGTCGGTATCAATACTGTACGAAGGCTTGACACGGCTGTTCACGGTCGATTTGGCAGTATCATACGCGAGCTGGAGATCCTTGCAGTCCCTGCTGTAGAGGGCCGCTTTCCTGGACGCAACCTTCTGCTTCAACTGAGGATAATGAGACTCGAACACCTTGATTTCAGCTATGGTCCCTGCCGATGCCAGCTCCTTTTCGGCAATCGCCATCTTGCGGGGATAGGTAAGGGACGACAGGTCGGGGAAGCGTTCTTCGCAAAGCTTTATCTGCTCAAAAGTGGAGGCCGCGGCTATCTCGCTGCGGGCAATCTTCTCATAGCCGTCCCTGACCAGATCGGCCTTGTCCTTGAAATGCTCCCGGAAAGCCTTGTACTCGTCATAGCTGCCGGCATGGCTGGCACATTCTGAAGCCAGGTAATCGTACATCGCCGCCGATACGCCGGACGTCCTGTCCTTCACATCGGCAGTAGTCAGTTTAACTCCGTAATTGGCCACGATCTTGCGCAGCTGATCCACATTGCTGCTCTCGATTGCAGCGAACACAGCATTATTGCCGGATTCATCGGCGGACTTGTTGATATTGACGCCGTGGTCAATCAGGTAGCCCTGGAGATACTCGTTGCCGGTGCTGTTGGCGAGCAGAAGCAGCGACGCGCCGTTTTCATCGTAAGTGTTGAGCGAAGCGCCCTTCCCTATGATTTTCTGCAGCAGCTCCGTCGAGAGATAATCCTTGCTGTAGTGGCCGTCGAGATGCTTGAAGTTCGAGGAAAGCAGGTACGAGAACGGCGGGGGGAAGGAACGATAGCGACGGTTGATGTCGAATTCTTCCCTGGCAAACATCATATCCAGCACCTCCATGCCCGTTCCTGCCTCGGCGGACGGGGTGGTGGCAAAATAATCCATCAGCTGATAGACCGGAGTCTTGCCGTTATACACCGAATACACATCGCAGCCGGCATTGAAAGCCACCCTGCACAGGTCTGTCGATACCTGCCCTTTGAGTGTGCGGTCTATTACATCGTTGAAGAGGGGCACCACATTGGGAGAGCCCTTCTCGTTGTGGCCCATGCGGCTTCCTTCGTCTTTAGTCTCAGGCTTCGACTTCAGCAGTCTCTCCAGCCCCTTGGCGTCGTTCTTGTCAACAAGCGCCTGGAGCTTGGAGTTGAGCTGGACCGGTTTTGCCTTCTTGAGGTCGTCGAAGCCCTGTGCTCCGCACAGCACGCCCTGTACTGCCAATATGCAGCACAATAATAATTTAGCCGCTATTCGCATTACAGATCGTAGTAGGTGAAGTAATCCTGTCCGGATTTTTCGAGTTTCTTCCTCAACTTAGCGTCCACGGGCAGAAGCTTGCCGTTGGAGAGTTCCCATACCACATCGCCATCCTCTGCAATAGCTTCAACCTTCCCTTCCAGATACTGGTTGACAACCATGATGACATTGTCCAGCTGCCTCTTGATATCCCTGCGCCAGAAAAGCTCATACACGCTTACCAGACGACCTTCAGCTATCTCCTTCTCAATATTGTCCAAAGTCTGGACTGCCATCCTGTAGTCATCTTTGGCAGCCAGTTCCCTATAGGCCTTAACAATATCCTCCGGGGTTCCGAAAATAAAAAAGCCACCGTCGGCAAGCTTTTGGGCAAGATAAACCTGACGGTCGATGTCGTGATAGTATTTATCAAGTTCCGCAAAGAAATCGTCAATCTTGTCGGAGCCCATGTTGGCAAACACCAGGAACTTCATGATGCCCTTTCCGAGACCGTCCTGCATGGTGGGAGTGATCGAATATGTATCGTACTCCTGACACTCTTCTTCAGTCAAATAATCGGATATATTGTGAGAGGACATCTGGGACTTGGTGTAGTACAAATAGTACATATAGGCCATGTCCTGCAGGTTCTTGATTATCATCCTTACTTTGCCGGTGTCGTAGAACTGGAAAAGCAGGTCGGCGTTCAGGATAACGGGAGCGAGGCTTGCAACGGCGCCCATGGTGGGAGCGGTTCCGTGCCATCCGAAACGGAAAGATACAGGGATGGTAAATTCGCTCTGGGAATCGTCATATTCCTTGACCGCCGCCAGGGCTGCCTCTTCGTTCTGGACCAGCTTGTACTTGGTCAGGAAGCCTACGGTCTTCTTGATGGCTTCCTGCCGGGAAGAGCAGTCAGTTGCAAAAATCGCAGCGTAGTTCTTGCCGTCTTCACCTCCGAAAATGGTGTGCTGGTTGGCCTTGCCGAGGTAGGTAAACTGGGCGCTCGCTGAAATGGAGCCGAGCAGGACGATCGCGGCAATGGTAATGAATCTTTTCATAACAGTGTATTGATTATTAGTTGAACAATGATATCGCACCGAATACTCCGAGCGAGGCCAGGAGCATTATCACTCCCGCAAGGATCACTCCGAGCATGACATACACGACGCTCTTCTTGAAGTCCATGTTCAGGATGCTGGCTGCAAGGGTGCCGGTCCAGGCTCCAGTCCCGGGAAGCGGGATTCCCACAAAGAGCAGCAGGGCCCAGTAAAGACCGCGTCCGGCCTTCGATTCGAGCTTGCGGCCGCCCTTCTCGCCCTTCTCCAGGCACCAGCGGAAGAATCCACCGATGTATTTTTTGTCCTTGCCCCATTCCAGGATGCGGCGGGCAAAGAGGAAAATGAACGGCACGGGCAGCATATTGCCTATTACGGCCACTATGTATGACTGGACCAGCGGCAGTTGAAAGCCCACTGCATAGGGAATGGCGCCGCGAAGCTCAATCAACGGCACCATGGAAATGAGGAAAACTATCAGGTACTTCTTGAACACAGCACAAAGATACATAAATTCTTATTATCTTTGTGGGTTATGAAATCTATACTCGGAATTGGCAATGCTTTGACGGACATTCTGGCCGTCCTGCCCGACGATTCTCTGCTCAAGACATACCATCTGCCCAAGGGCAGCATGCAGCACGTCGACATGGAAACCGGCGACATGATCTGGGCCGCGCTCAAGCCGCTTGGCGTCAAGTACGTTGCCGGCGGAAGCGCCGCCAACACCATAGTCTGCACTTCCATCTTCGGCATGCCTTCAAGTTTCATCGGCAAAATCGGCGACGACGAACTGGGCCTCCTTTTCAAGAGCGACCAGGAGCAGTACGGAGTCAACGCCATGCTCCTAAAGAGCGAGCATTCCAGCGGCCGTTCCATGGTGTTCGTGAGCGGAGGAAACGCCGAACGCACTTTCGCAGTATACCTTGGAGCCGCCCTGGACCTTGTGCCGGAGGACCTCAAGCCCGAGTATTTCAAAGGTCACGATTACTTCCATATTGAAGGATATCTGGTTCAGAACCAGGCACTTATCCGCAGGGCGGTGGAACTCGCGCGCGAGGCCGGATGCATCATTTCCCTGGATATGGCATCATACAATGTGGTGGAGAGCAACAACGCCTTCCTGCACGATATCGTGGACCGCTACGTCGATATAGTATTCGCCAATGAAACCGAGGGCCGGGCCTTCACGAAACTTGGCACCACCCGGGAAATACTTGATGAAATCAGTTCCCACTGCAAGATAGCGGTTCTCAAGGTGGGCAAGGACGGCAGTTGGGTCAAAAACGCCGATGAAGAATACTACATTCCGGCGTGGCCTGCGAATACCATAGACGCCACCGGCGCAGGAGACACTTATGCGGCCGGATTCCTTTACGCCCACTCGCTAGGCATGCCGCTCAAGGTCTGCGGCGAAGTAGGGTCTATTATTGCCGCCAAGGTAGTGGAAGTTATAGGGACCAAGATAGACATCCCCCGCTGGAGGGACGCAAAAGCGGAAATCCGCGAACTCATAGCCAAGTACGAATAAGATGAGTTTCACCCGCAAAGTGGTTCGTTGGTTCTGCATCGGAGCGCACCGCAGCAAAGTGCCCACAGGGCTTATGCCCCTGACGGACATCAAGAGCGCCGTTGTTTATGTAGACGCCACCGAGGCCTATTGCGAGCCGTTCAAATTGCGTCTTAAAGATTTCTTCGGGAAGAAGGGCATAGACCTTAGGATCATTGGAGAATTCGACAAGGATCTCCGGACCGATTCCGACTTCTTCCTCGCCCTCAATCCCAAACCCTGCATCAACGAACGCTATGCGGCGACCTGCAGCACGGCGCGGTTCAAGGCAGGACGCCACCAGATAAAGAGGGACGTCTATGACCTTGTCGTAGCCGACGCCGCTGACAGCGAGCCACTGCCCATGAAAGAAGCGTTCGACGCCATGGAAAAAATGCTAACCAACATAAAATAAAAAACCAAGAAATGTTTGAAATTCTGACTAAAGAAATGCTGACTCCCATCATCTGCAGGATGAAGGTATCTGCTCCCAGGCTCGCTGCCGCAGCCCAGCCCGGCCAGTTCCTCATCGTCCGCGCAGACGAGAAGGGCGAACGCATCCCCCTGACCATCAGCGACTTCGATCGCCAGGAAGGTACTGTAACCATTGTTACCCAGAAGATTGGGGCCTCCACCACTGACATTATCGCTTATGAGGCCGGCGAGTGTTTCGCCGACGTGGTAGGTCCTCTCGGACAGCCGTCCGAGTTCGTTAAAATGAACCCCGAAGAGCTTGCCGCCCAGCGCTACATCCTCATCGCCGGCGGTCTCGGCACCGCTCCCGTATATCCCCAGGCCAAGTGGCTCAAGGAGCACGGCGTGCCCGTGGACGTCATAATCGGCGCCAAGACCAAGGACCTGCTCATCTATGTGGATGAGATGAAGGATGTGTGCGACAACCTGTTCGTATGTACCGACGACGGTTCCTACGGATTCAAGGGAATGGGCACCAACATGCTCGAACACGTGGTATCCGAGGGACACAGCTATACCCAGGCGGTCATCATCGGCCCCATGATCATGATGAAATTCACCACCCTTACCTGCAAGAAACTTGGCATCCCCGCCGTGGTGAGCCTGAACACCCTTATGGTGGACGGCACCGGCATGTGCGGAGCCTGCCGCGTCAGCGTAGGCGGAAAGACCCGTTTCGCATGCGTGGAGGGACCCGAGTTCGACGGATATGAGGTCGATTTTGACGAGGCGATGCGCCGCCAGGGCCAGTACAGGGCCGAAGAAGCCGCAGCCAATGAAACACACGTTTGTAAAATAGGGAGGGGAAAATAATGGCTAACAGAATACCCAGAGTCGCGGTACGCGAGCAGGAGCCTGCCGTCCGCGCAAAGAATTTCGAAGAAGTATGCTACGGCTACAACCGTGAGGAAGCCATGCTCGAGGCGAGCCGCTGCCTGCATTGCAAGAACCCCCGCTGCGTCACCGCCTGCCCGGTGAATATCCAGATTCCGGAGTTCATCGCCAAAGTTTGCGAGGGCGATGTTGAAGGCGCCGCTTCCATAATTGCAAAGGACAGCTCCCTTCCCGCAGTATGCGGACGCGTCTGCCCGCAGGAGACCCAGTGCGAAGGCAGCTGCGTACTCGGTGTCAAGGGCGAGCCCGTGGCCATCGGCAAACTGGAGAGGTTCGTGGCCGATGAGACCCTCGGTCATGCATCTACCGAATGCGCTCCCGCCAACGGCATCAAGGTAGCCATCGTGGGCAGCGGCCCTGCAGGTCTTGCCTGCGCGTCCGACCTTGCCAAGTGGGGCTACGACGTGACCATTTTCGAGGCCCTGCACAAGGCCGGCGGCGTGCTGGAATACGGTATTCCCGAATTCCGTCTGCCCAAGGACAAGGTGCTTAAAATCGAGATTGAAGAGGTCCGCCGCCTGGGCGTCAAGATAGAGACCGACGTCATCATCGGCAAGACCGTCACCATCGACTCGCTAATGGACGAGGAAGGCTTCAAGGCCGTGTTCATCGGTTCCGGCGCAGGTCTTCCCAAGTTCATGGGCATACCCGGCGAGAATCTCTGCGGCGTATTCTCAGCCAACGAGTTCCTCACCCGCAACAACCTCATGAAGGCCTGGAGGGAAGATTATCTCACCCCCATCCATGCAGGAAAGAAGGTCTGTGTGGTTGGAGGCGGCAACGTGGCGATGGATGCCGCACGTACCGCGCTGAGGCTTGGTGCCGATGTGCATATTGTGTACAGGCGTACCGAGGCCGAACTCCCCGCCCGTCGTGAGGAAGTGCATCACGCCATGGAAGAAGGTATTATCTTCGACATGCTCACCAACCCCGTGGAAATCCTGGGCGACGAGAAGGGCTGGGTAAAGGCCCTGAAGTGCATCAGGATGGAACTCGGCGAGCCCGACGAGAGCGGACGCCGCAGCCCTGTGCCTATCCCCGGAAGCGAGTTCGAGATTGATACCGAGACCGTGATCATGGCACTCGGAACGTCACCCAACCCCATGATTTCCAGCACCACCAAGGGGCTCGAAATCACGCGCAGGGGCTGTCTGGTGGCCGATGAGAACGGCGCCACTACCCGTCCGGGCGTGTTCGCCGGAGGCGATGCCGTTACCGGCGCCGCCACGGTGATCCTCGCCATGGGTGCGGGACGCACCGCAGCTCGTGCTATTGACGAATATCTGAAAAACCTATAGAAACGAAGGTGAGAACTTCGGGGAGTGAGGTGCGCCAGTATTCGCTGCTGTGAGTCCCCTCCCGCACCCGCAACTGGGCGCAGGGAAATCCGAGCGACTGCATCTCCCGCCACAAGTTCAAGCTGCCGTCAATAAGATAATCATCGTCGCCGCAATCTATGTACCAACGGATTGCGGCGATGGCTTTTTGCTGCCCGGCTGGAGCGTCATGCAGGTACGCCGGCATATCGTTGGCCGCCACCATGTCGAGGTATTCCTTCATCTCGGGACGGTCTTGATAGGCGTCGGGGCGTCCCTGCAAACGGGCGCTCATCGGACAGGCGGAACTCCAGTACTGCGGCCTGTGAGTGGCGAACATGGTCGTGCCGTGACCACCCATCGACAAGCCCGCAACGGCCCTGTGGGCACTGTCTCCTATGATGCGGTAGCGGCTCTCGATTGCCGGTATGAACTCGTCGAAGAAGAAGTCCTCGTAGCGCCAGCTGTCATAATTGAAGTAGCCCATATAGCGGCCTACGTTGTCGGCTCCGTCGCCGGAAGCGTCGGGCATCACTATTATCATGGGCAAACTGAACCCCGAGTCAATGCGCCAGTCGGCTATCTGCTTCATATTAAGCCCCTTGGCCCATGACTGATACGTACCGTGGGCGCCGTGCAGAAGGTACAGGACAGGGTATGAGCGCTCCGGCTGGAGGTCATAATCCTTTGGCAGGTAGACATTGTATTTCTTGTCGGTGCCGAGGATGCCGCTGCTTACGACTCCCGTCTCCACGCGGCTCCCCCTGAATGCCAGGTCAGCATAAACAGGATAGTGGTCGGAGATGTATTTCTTGCCTTCGTACTGCGTAGTGACCACTTTGAAACGCAGGCTGGCGTCGAAGCCGCTGTAATAGATATAGTCGATGGGGGTAGGCACCTTTGGATCGAACTTCTTGCCCTTCAGGTCGGGAGCGTCGGAAGAATAAGCGTTCTTGCTGAACCCGTTGAACGAGCCTATCGTGTCGGCCTCGATGGAGTTGA
Source organism: Bacteroidales bacterium (assembly GCA_017561765.1). Lineage (GTDB taxonomy): Bacteria > Bacteroidota > Bacteroidia > Bacteroidales > UBA932 > Cryptobacteroides. The sequence continues at coordinate 13,522 of JAFZBM010000181.1, forward strand.
AGCGCGCACTCTTCATCAACTGGTTCAAGTCTTTCAAACCATCGTCGTCGGGCAGGACGTTGAAATCGCCAGTCAAAACCATGGGCAGCCCATTGGGGTTCATCTGCTGTATCTTATTGTAAATCAGCGCAAGTCCTTCCTTGCGGGCAGTCACACCCTTGTGGTCCAGATGAGTGTTGACAAAGTAGAACTTCTGGCCCGTGGCGATTTCCTTCAGCAGCGTCCAGGTGGCAGTCCGCCGGCATGCCGCATCCCATCCGTAACTTGGTTCGTCAGGGGTTTCCGAGAGCCAGTAGGTCCCCCACTCGAGCAGTTCGATCCGGGTACTGTCATAGAACACCGACATGTGCTCGCCTTTGGATACACCATCGTCACGCCCCACGCCAACTGCCTTGTATTCAGGGCATTGCTCCAGAATGTACTGAACCTGGAAGTCATAAGCCTCCTGTACTCCGAACACTGCGGGCCGTATGTCGCGCAGCATCGCAGGAGTGGCCGGGCGGCGGTTTTCCCAGGCGTTGTCACCGTCTTTGGCAACGCCGAGACGCACATTGTAAGACATTACTCGTATGCCAGCCGAGGCGCTGAAGGCCAGCAGCAAGGCGATGATGGTAAGGACTATTTTTCTCATAACAGCAGTAAATATACTATTAATTACCGAATGTCCGATAATGCCCGGACAATTGCTTCGACAACTTTTCTGTCGGTAGCGCCGGCAGGTCCATGGGCAGAGCCATGGAACTCGGAGGCTTTTGTCACAAGAGCTATTTCACTTATATTCCGCGGGTTGATCCCGGCTCCAGGCATGACTACTATACGGTCTCCTGCCTTTTGCACAAGTTCAGCTATCAGCTTGCGGCCATCATAAGCGGACGGCGCCTGGCCGGAAGTAAGAAGAATGTCACAGCCCAGGTTTATTATGTCTTCAAGGGCGCTGAAGGGCTCGGCGCACTCGTCGAAGGCCCTGTGGAAAGTGATTTTCATGGGACGGGCGGCCTCTATGAGGCGGCGCATCAGGGGGATGTCCACCCGCCCCTCCGGAGTCAGGGCGCCGATTACTACCCCGTTGACACCCAGCGACTTACATAATTCCATGTCGCGCAGCATCGCCCGTGCTTCGCCTTCTGAATAAACGAAGTTTCCGCCCCTTGGCCGTACAAGCACGTTAACCGGAAGGGAGCACTGTGCCAGAGTCTGCCTGATTTCGCTCTCGGACGGCGTAACTCCGCCTATCCCAAGCTCCGCACACAACTCCACCCTCCCCGCACCCCCGGCCCGGGCTTCCATAGCCTCTTCATGAGACTGGCAGCAAGCTTCGAACAAATGCTTCACACTCATTTCTCTCTTTCCCGAAAGATAAGAATTCTAATCCGATTTGGGAAATGGTGGAAGGAGTTTCAATGGATGCGGGGGCTAATGTCGTTCTCCACCTTTTTGGAGTCCATACAAAGATTGTCCAAAAACTCATAAAACGCCAGAAATAAAGGATTATACTCTACATCGTAATCTTCATATCCTATCTGGTGCGTTTGCTTGATTACGGACTTGTTTTTAAGAAATATCTCAAATGATAATGTTGTATAATCTGTGCAAATTTGGTCATCTCTCTTAACTCTGCTAATCTCTATCTTTTCCGACTTTGTTATAAAAAAGTAATCTATATAACTCAAAAATGTATCAATAATAACTCTGTTAGAAAATTGTTCTTGAAAGGCTGAAAAGTATTCGGAAACACGTATTATTCCATTTGAATATGATATAATAAGCCATCGGGCATCCGTGGATGGCCAGTAAGTAACCACCACACTATCTATCTCCGGAAGATAATCACTGTTTTTGGAAACACACTCAACTACACTGTCTTGCTCGGAAATTAGAATAGTATTGGAAATAGATTCATTTCTTTGAGTATTTCCACCATGTGAGATACAATTGCAAGAAATGACGAAGAATAACGCCATTATGTACCAAGAAAACTTCATAATCCAATACTCATTTATCTTCTATTTTGAAACGACACACAAATTGCTGCTGTGGTTTACCCCGGAGTGACAGGTGTCCAGAAAAACAGCTTCCTGCGCGTTCTGTGCGTACACCACACCCACCAATCGGCCCGATGGAAGCGGAAAGCCTGACAGGTGTCCCTGTATACGCCGCCAGTGGCCTTTTTTCTGGATACCTGTCGGCAGCCTCCCGCCTACAACAGCAGCAAACTGCTAGGAATATCATTTATAATGCGGTAAATCAATAGAAGATTTTGCTTTAACCATTCGCGTTTTACAATTAACACCTTTAAAATTAGGGGGTTCAACATATAAATACATCATATTGCTTCGAAGTGTTTTGTGGCGTAGCGGATTATCCTTCGTAAAAAAGATATATGTTGCTTTAGCATCATCATTTACAGTATAATTTAGCATGAAATACTCAAACGAGTCCGTTGAGACATAACGTCTCCTTGAACGCAAGATTTCTTCGACATCTCTATGTCCAGGCCCCCAATCAACTTGGTAGGTCAAAAACAAAACACCGTGCTTCTCTATCACAAACGGAGGTAATGTCTCATAATAATAGGGCCAGTCAGGAGGAATATAGGATATTTTCAACAGTGATAATTGACTGTATTCATGCTCAACATACATGCTGTCATTATAAAACTCGTAGTAATGGACAGTATCAACATATTGATAGCTATACTCTGATTGACTTCTGCATATACTTTTTTTTGAAGAACAAAGTTCCAGATAATGATCAATTATTTCATCCTTTGACATTTGATGGTTTGGCTGCCGAGCCGAAGAGCAACCACAAAGAATAGACAAGAACAACACAATTGCCCAGTTAGTATTGATGCTTATATTCTTGTGTTCCATATGGAGCTTGTGTTAATTCGTAGAACCTTCTGACGCTTCTTTCCGAAAGATAAGAAATCTATTCCGATTTGGTAAATGGTGGAAGGAAAGGACGGATTTCCAAAGTGTTTTGTGGCAATAATCTCCTGATAACCAATTTTCAATTATTTGTTAATAACATAACTTAATACATTACGTTGATAAAGTCACAACTGTATCGGTAAGGAACTGATGGAAACCATTTATAGCTTAACTCAAAGAATTCTTTAGACTCGAATCCTTCTTCCCAATAAGAAAATGAATCAGAATAACAAACGGTGTTACGATTACTATTGAGGAGCATCGCCTTATGAATGTCTCCCTGAATAGGAGTTATATATATGGTTGTGACAAATTTATGTGGCCCAAGTTTAGTTCTAAATGATGACACCTTTTTTCTATTTTTCTTTACGAGCTTCTGTAAATCTGAAGAATAAATGTATATAATACCGAAACTCTCAAAAACAGACAATCCCTTTATTGACTCGCTACTAATACCAATTAAAAAGGGATATATTTCGGTTGGTACAAGTCGTTTGACCGAATCGGCAGGAACAATCCACATAAAATCTCTATGACGCCCTTCGACAGTCATTGGCCCTCTTTCGGAAAAGGTAACAACAAAGAAGTCCCCAGCATATGAAGACAACCCAGACATTAAGATTAACAACGTTAGTAAGAAATGTCTCATTATCGTTTGTATTTGCTTTATTAGTATTATCAAACTTTGTTTCTGCCGTTGAATTCTCCCTATTATTATCTGTCGCAAACACCAGTAAACGAAGTCCAGGTAAGGGACAGAGAAACCCGGGTCACGCGTCTGTGGTTATACGGCAAAGCCGTGGGCGCAGGAGACCGAAGTGGCGCTGCAAAGCATAGTGCTACATTCCATCTCCCTTAAAGTACACTTTGTCAAAATCGAAATCTTTTGGGCTAATGCCCAGCTTAAAGAAATCGTATTGAAGACAAAAAGGAAAACTCATTGGTTTATATTTTGTGTTGAATAAGCAGGGTGTATTAATGCTACTGAGCAATGGCTCTTTATTTTTTATATACAGACTAATCCACTCGCCATCCAATACACACTCAAAGCATGGAATATCTTTTTTATGAAGAAAATCTTCAAAGTATTGATCAAGACATGGGTCGTTAAGATTAATATCTTCTTCAATTGGTTTGTACCTTTTTGTATTATGAGGTTTCACCATGAAGCCATATATAATGTTACTCTTGTGGAACCACACTAAATTGTATTTATGAAATGCAGCAGAATATGAAAAAACCGTATCTGTTTGCTCTTGAAGGTTATGAATTAACCTGTCAGTTCTTCTTTCAAGGCATGATTGAGAACTAGACTCGAATAAATGTGGACTGCAACTTAAAGCAATCAGGTAAATACAAAAGATAAATATTTTATTCATGCCAGCTATTCTTGATCACCCAAATTTTAGGTATACTTTATGTCTTCTGACGCTTCTTTCCCGAAAGATAAGAATTCTAATCCGATTTGGGAAATGGGCTAAACAAAAAGAGCCCGCATCCTTTCGGACACGGGCTCTTCGAAAAGCGGCAGCTGCCTACTCTCCCACCTGGTGGGGCAGTACCATCGGCGCTAGTGAGCTTAACTTCTCTGTTCGGTATGGGAAGAGGTGGATCCTCACCGCTATAACCACCGCAGTATATTACTTGAGAGAGATATCTTGGACTCCTCGGCTTGAAGGAAAGATTTCGGGCTATTAGTACAGGTCGACTGAACACATTGCTGTGCGTACATCTCCTGCCTATCAACGTGGTAGTCTCCCACGACCCTCTAAGGAAGTCTCATCTTGAAGACGGCTTCGCGCTTAGATGCTTTCAGCGCTTATCCTGACCCAGCGTGGATACCC
>JAFZBM010000182.1 GCA_017561765.1 Bacteroidales bacterium
CGGCCAGATCATCGGCTGCGCCTCCCCCGCTACCGATGCCGCCGAAGCAGGCAAGAACCTGAAGGTCAATACCCAGGCCTTCCTGGAAATCGCGACGGAAGTGTTCACCGAATGGATCCCGCAGCTGCGCGGCATGAGCCTCCAGGCCACCTGGTGCGGCTACTACACGGAACCCCGCTACATCGTGGACCCGTCCGCCGGCCTGTTCGTGGGCATGCGCGGCCACGGCTTCATGCTGTCGCAGTATATCGCGAAACTGTACGTGGACACCCTCCTCGGCCGTCCCGTCCCCGCCTTCTTCTCCGACCTCGGCCTCGCCGGCTCCGGCCTCAGCGAGAACGCTTTCAAATAAGCGCGGGATAGCGGCCACTCCGCTTCGCGCTTTGCCACCCGAAGCGCCGCCCGCCCAGCGCCGCGCGTTGAATGGAAACGCCTATAAACCAGCCAATTACGCATTATTGCCTAGTTACAAACAACTAGGCAATATTGTATAAGTGGCAGATAGTCAAAAACTTCCATTTGACGCAAAAACCGGCGGAATAGATGAGTTACATTCCCGATGTTGATGTGTTCTATTAGTAGACGGCTCGATAGATGATGGAGTAAGCAGCAATGTCACAAGACTATTTGACCGACGCTTTCATACGGCTTCGGCAGAAGCTGAGAGTGGTTTCCGGACGCGTGATTGCGGATTCGGCAGGGGCGGAAGATGTCCTTCAGGACAGCTTCGTCCGGCTCTGGAGAAAGCAGTATCCGCTGCAATCGGAAAAGGAGGCGGAGGCGTTGTTGACACGGACCGTAAGGAATGCGAGCCTCAACGAAAAGCGACGAAGACGAGGAGTGCCTTTGGAAACGGATATTGTCGATGAGAGCCCGGACGCCGTCGAGAAAGAGCGGGCCTACGATGAACTGAAGCGGAAGATTGACAGTGAATTGACATCGACACAGAAATACATTTTGGAAGAGAAGGAGTATGGAGGGCGGACACTGAAGGAGATAGCCCGAGAACTGAAGATGGAATCGGCGGCGGTGAGGATGCAACTCTCCAGAGCCAGAAAGAAACTGAAAGACAGCATAAGCCATGAATGACAAGGACAAATACTTGGAACTGATGCAGCGTTACTTTGATGCGGAGACTTCCCCTGAAGAGGAGAAGGAATTGGCATTGTATGCTGCATCCACGGATGATCCTGCATTCGAGGCTCTGCGCGGGGTGCTGGGATACATCGGCATCGGCCGGCAGAAAAAAGCCAAGAAGGTCCGTGCTGTCCGGTTTTACTCGCTCGTGGCTGCTGCAAGCATTGCGATAGTGGCTGCCATCGGCATAACCCTTTCGAATCAGAATCGCAACTCCTGTATCCGCTATACTTATGGCAACAAGGAGGAGGACGAAGCGTTGATCATGGAATCCGTCGAGTCTTCCCTTGCCGATTTCTTCGCCGGAAAATCTCCGGCCGAGGCCAATCTGTTTGAATTGTTCGAGCGATGAAAAAGATAATCCTATGCCTGATGTCCCTGCTCCTGTTCACGGGGGTGGCCTTTGCCCAGAAGGGACTCAACTGTTATCCCGTCTTCCAGGGAAAGGTAATTCCCGAAAGGCAGATGATAGTGACAGAAGTCCGTGGTAACAGCATGGCGACTTACAAGATCAGTTACTATCGAAGCGTCCGTTTACAGGTCGATACCTTGACCGCCCGGAGAGTCGCCGCCCTGGTGGAGGCCGATGCCCTTACGGCGGATTCGGCGGAAACCGAGAAGACCGGGGAGTTGTTGACCTATGGCCTTATCCAACTCAAGCCTATGGGGATTACGCGTCGATATCTCTGTTATCAGGCCCGCCCGACGGAGTTTCACGGTTGGATGATCACGATGATCTACCTGGAGGGCTCCGCAACGCTCAAAGACCTTCGTTCCATGTTTGAAAAACAGTAAGTTATGAAATACGTGATCACCACCCTCCTTTCGTGTTGCATCACTTTGCCGGCCTTTGCACAGAATGCCGATACCACCGTTGTTGGAAACAAACTGGATTTTGAACGACCTACTATCCTCATCGACAATTATTTTGACGGTGTCAAGGCGCATCTTTCCGCCGAAGGGCGCAAGGAATGGAAACCGGAATTCAGTCTGAGAGCCAATGCCATGCTCTTTGACGGCTCAATCAATCTGACGGGAGGCATTAGGACGAGCCAGAACAAGGTATTCGGACTCGGCGCCGGTTGGGGGCAACGGTTCTTCATCTATGAACCCGAACTCCGCCCTGAGGGTGAGCGTTTGACCTTTTACCTGTACCATCGGCATTACATCCCTTTGGGGCACAGGCAAAGGTTTTCGTTTTACAGCGACATCATTGGCGGCGGGATGTATGTGTACAAGATAAGCGGGAGCAACGTTCCCACGGCATACCCGGCCCAAGAGGGCGATTCTCTTTGGTGGTTTACTTGCAAGCCCGGCGGCTTGTCCTGGTACTTCTCCTGGCAACCCGGTATCGCCATCAGGATGTGGGGGAAGTCAAACTTCTTTATCGGCTTAAGCATCGGTCCCTCCTACGGTCTCCATGCGGGAATTGCGCTTTAGCATGTTCAACGATATGACGAACCGAAACTCTATGAAAAAGATGATCTTGATTGCGACGGCCATGCTGGTCGTTCTCTCCGCGGCAGCCCAGCAGAAACTCAATTTCGAGGCGCCGATCCAGATACTGTCAGATAGCGGTGTTTCACCCCGCTATTCCAGCGACGTAAGTGTGACTATGCTTCCGACCTTCAGTAAATACGGAAAGGGGCTGGTGGGGTTGCTGGAGACTTGCCATGGCATATCCTGGGACGAACACCTGTTCGCCGGTCTGGGAGCAGGGGCTTCCTATTCCTTCTTTACCGAAGAAATCTTCATCCCGGTTTTCATGGAGGGCCGGTACACCCTGTCGGGAAAAGGAATGTGGATGCCGTTCTTCTCTTTACGCCTGGGCGGCTCGTTCTGCACGGAAAGGTCTTCCAACCTTTTCACCGTAAATCCCTCAGTGGGTGTGACATTGAAGCGGTTCTCCTTCTCGACGGGATACTATTTCTATACGGGAATGGACAAGGATTACCTGCCGGCCGGAATTGGAACCTACGCCTGGGTAAAGACGCCGGTGACGGCTCACGGGATTACACTCCGGATTGCATATTCGCTATTCTGACCATCCTTTATTCTTAATCAATTAACCGCGGGGGTTAGCGCTACCCGTCGAATGGAAACGCTTTAAAACCAGCAGATTACGTATTATTGCCTAGTTATTTTTGACTAGGCAATATTTTACAAGTGGCAGATAGTCAAGCACTTCCATTCGACGAGCTTGTGGGCACTTAATCAGGGCGTCTGCGATTAATCCGTAAAACGCACGTTTTTCAGCAACTCGCCCCTTGCATTTTCTCGAAAAGCTGCCGATATTCGCGACAGGGATTCTGTCCGGATCCCATAAGCAGCTGAGAGATATGAAGCGTCGGAAGTTTTACAAGAACACATTGACCCACTGTTACCAAAGGACCGACGACGACGGTATCCTGTTCTATACTTACAGCGACCACCTCGTCTATTTCACGCACTATTGCATAATGGCCCGCAAGCACCATATCAAGGTGTTTGCGATGTGCCAGATGCCGGATCATGTCCACGATTCTATCATGACGGACCGGAAGGAGAACCTCGAGCGGTTCAAGTGCGAAACGAACACGTCCTTTTCGCGGAAGCACAACGAACG
>JAFZBM010000183.1 GCA_017561765.1 Bacteroidales bacterium
ATCCAGTCCACAGGGATCGTCCCCTCCGGCGCGGTCGCACGCGCGGCGTATGTCCCATACGAAAGCAGATTGTCGCCAACCATGATGCTGGACGCGATGATCCGGTAGCCGGCGGGAAGCGAGATCTTCGCCGTGTCGTCTCCCAGCGTCAGAGGAATCGGATTGCTCAGAGAGGATTCCGCATCAAGCACTTGGAACTTCGCCCCGGACGCGACCGTGAGGCTCGACAGATTCGGGAACGACGACTTCTTTATCTGGAACGTGCCGTTGGAGACGGCGATGAAGCCCGTTGTGGTGGAGACGGAATTGGAGACCAGATACGTCCGGGCCGCAGACGGATTGTACACGAGCGACACCGCGCCCAGGAAGCGTCCGCCGAAACGGTAGTCGCCGCCCGGCTGCAGCGTGAGAGTGGCGGGCACGGTGGAGGTTACGTAGTGGCTGTTGCCCACCCATGCGTTGTCGTAGAGCGCACTGACCGTCTGGTCGTTTCCGCAGAGGTTGATTACGCCGTATGGGGTTTTGAACTGGATGTATTTGCCATTCATGGCGTTGACGGCCTCAAGGTAGTATGTCGGCGTGCTAGTCCCAGTCGCGGAGATGCCGGCGAATTTGTTGCCGGAAGCAAGCAGATGGACTTTGGGCGTATTGCCGCCGTCGCAGTAGAACTGTCCATCGATGATCGGCTTTTCATAGTGAGGTAATTCATAAACTCAAGAATTGCTGAAAAGGAGAAGGCCTCACCAGAGTGCCATAACTGAAAATTTGGAGTTTTTTCGCGGACCGTGCCCATTGCCGCCGTGCGAGGGCAAAGCATGATAGGCGGCCCGCATGGGTCGCCGTCGGTTTCAAGCCCATTTTCGGGCGTGTGCGGTCAGCAGAGCATCATGCTGCGCATCGTCTGCTCCACTGCTACGACAAGCACTCCGTACATGAGGTGCTGCCAGACCTTCCTCGGTTCGCGCACTCGCACGTGCCGCCCTCCGTGGGCGTCGATCAGATGGGCGAAGACGCGTTCGACCTCGCTGCGGTCTTTGTAAATTTCCCGTTCCTTCGCCGTCATCTGGCTGGAGCCGCTGTCGCCGCCGCTGCGGGCGTTGGTGTCGATGATCGGCACGTTGCCTTCCTCAACGCTGGCATCGCGGATCGCCTCGGCGTCGTAGGCCGCGTCGGCGAGGTCGACATGGGCTCCTACGCGCTCCGTCGCCTTCTTCATCAGGGGGATGAACACCTGCGAGTCGTGGACGGACGCGGAGGTGCATGCCACCGCCACGGGGATGCCGTCGCGCGTGACCGCTGCATGTAGTTTGATGCCTTTCCAATGTTTCGGCTTGCCGTGTGCGTCCCGCTTCGCGCCCCAGTCGCAGTTCTGGGGAAGATCCGCTAGGGCTGTGTCCGCGTCCTGCCCGGCCTGCCATTCAATGCGGCTTCCTGGATCTGGCTGGTCGGGGTCGAGCTCCGCCAATCTGCGCTTCGAGTTCACCGCCTTGGCCCGCACCGGTATCGGAGCCGAGTCTTGGCACACAGTCCCCCCCGGTTCATCCACCGCGTACGTCCTGACAAACTCGTCGAACCAATCCTCGGTGAAGCCCATCTTGGTGAAGACGCTGTTGACTTCCGAGAACTTGGACCTGCACGGCACGTCCTCCGGCCACATCCAGCCGCAGAGCCGCCGAGACTGCGGTTCAAGGTATAGCCGCTCGACCAGCTCACTCGTCGATGGCACGTCATGCACCGCCTTGAATAGAAATGCCTTGAATACGGCCATATGGTCGACCGGCGGACGTCCGGTGGCTTTTCTTTTTGCGTATTCAAACATTTCAGGTTTCACCACGGCCTCGCAGACAGTCACGAAGAGCTTGTTCTTTTCAGTGAGTTCGCCCACCTCGTTCATCACGAAGGGGAACACCCCTTGCGCAAGTGCTCCCCACAAACGGAGGAAGTTGCCCCCCTCACGCCCGACAGATATGTTTTCTTCATTTGATTTGTTTGATTTCATGTCTATAGTATATCATATAACTCACAACAATGCAACAATATAATGAGAATATTTTAATTACCCCCCCCCTCAAAGAAAAATTGACATTTCCCTCTTGCACCGACGGCGGGATTTATGCTATACTTTCCGCAGTGAATCCCTAGATTGTGTTTTTGCAGTTATGCGGCTTTTTTCAGGCTAGGTGGTTTGAACCGCAACCGCCACGAAAAGGGGGTTTATGAATTACCTCATTTATCCCACAAACGAGGAATGCCAATGAAAAGTACGACTAATATCCTCATCGCGGCCGCCATGGTGGTCTGCGCGGCCATGCAAGTGTTCGCCGACGCCCCGGCGGGACGAACCTCTCCTACGCCTACGAGGTGGAGATGAAGGGGCCTGGCGAGACGGACTGGGCGTCCGTCACGTCGAAGGGTACCTTCAACACTTATGATAAGAACAACTACCGTTTCCGCTGCTGGACGATGACCACCAACTACATCGGCGAGGCCGAGTACAGGATCCGCGCCAAGG
>JAFZBM010000184.1 GCA_017561765.1 Bacteroidales bacterium
CAGTTCATGCACAAGGCCACGAAGCAGAAGTTCTTCATGTTCAACACCCACCTCGACAATAAGGGTAAGACAGCGCGTACCGAATCCATGAAGCTGATTGCAAGCAAGATGGACGAACTAAACCCCGACGGCTACCCTGCTTTCCTGACCGCCGACTTCAACACTGTTGCTTCCGACGCCATCTTCGCCCCGATTAAAGGCAAGATGAAGTCGACCAGGGACGTGGCTCCCGACAGCGACAAGAACAAGTTCACTTTCAACAACTATGCAAGCCCCAAGTCGCAGATCGACCATATCTTCTACAGCGGTGAAGAACTTACTCCCCTGACCTTCAAAGTCTTGGACGGCGACTACGGCAACAAGTGGATAAGTGACCATTATCCCATAATGGCCACTTACAACTTCAAGAAAAAATAGCGTCGGCTAATGCGCCAGGCACTCGTCCATCAGGCGGGTAATCTCCGCCTTGTCGAGATGCTGACCGATGAAGACTATCTTCTGCATCCTGTCGCCATAGACAGGATCCCAGTCGCGGCGCAGCTGAGGGTCGCGCTCCATCTGGAGTTTAAGTTCAAATTCATCCATCGAAGCGTACCACAAGCCCGCGTCCTTTACGAGCTTCTGGCGTCCGGCCTGTTCGAACAGATAGCACTGGTCAGGCTCGGAAGCAAAGTAGCAAAGGCCTTTGGCGCGTATGATTCCCGAAGGCCAGCGCTTGAAGATAAAATTGTCGAACTTATTGATATCCAAAGGCTCGCGACGTGTATAGACAAAGGTATCTATGCCGTATTCCAGCGCCTCTCCCTCGGCTTCTTCCTCCTCGTCCTCCCCTTCTATCGCCGCAATCCATGCAGCTGAAGTCGCGACTGCGTCGAAGTCGAACATGCCGGTGTAGATAATCTCGTCCAGGTCGATGTCGCCATAGTCGCAGCTGAGCACCTTGGCTCCGGGATTTATGCCCTTGACAATGGCACGAAGGCGTCCGAGTTCCTCGGGACTGATGTCGGAGGCCTTGTTGAGCAGCACAATGTTGCAGAATTCCAGCTGCTCGATTATCAGGCGCTCAAGGTCGTCATCGTCAATATCTTCCCGCCCCAGGGCGTCACCGCCGCCGAATTCATCTTTCATACGCAGGGAGTCCACCACCGTAACGATGCAGTCAACATATGGCACGCCTCCGCGCATATACTGGGTGCCGAATGTGGGCATGGTGCAGATAGTATTGGCTATGGGAGCAGGTTCACATATTCCGCTCGCCTCGATAACTATGTAATCGAAATTCTTGCTCGATACCAGATCCGCCACCTGCGCCACCAGGTCCATCTTCAGGGTGCAGCAGATGCAGCCGTTCTGAAGGGCCACCAGGGAATCGTCACCCTGCCCTACGACGCCGCCCTTCTGGATCAGGTCGGCGTCTATGTTAATTTCGCCTATGTCATTGACTATCACCGCGAACTTGATACCCTTGCGGTTGGAGAGAATGCGGTTCAGCAGGGTGGTTTTGCCGCTGCCAAGATAGCCGGTGAGAAGCAGGACCGGCACCTGCCTGGTTTCCATATCTATTGTCATATCAAATGTAAAATTACACTTTTTCGGCCTTATATGCAAGCTGAGGATTTATTTTTGATTTGTTTCCGAAAATCGTATCTTAGGAGCCGGATTTATGACTGTCAGGAGTGCATACAAGGATGATTTGGACGACATTATGGCCGTCCTGGAGGCCGCGAAGGGCATTATGAGGGCTTCGGGCAATACCGGACAGTGGGTCGACGGGTATCCTTCGGCGGACATAATAATGCATGATATTGCCTGCGGCCATGGATTTGTTGTGACGGAAGAAGGGCGCATCGTCGGGTATTTTGCATTTATACCTTCACCCGAGCCAACTTATGCGCGAATTTACGATGGGGCGTGGCTGGACGATTCGGCGCCATATCATGTTATTCACCGTATAGGCAGTTACCCGGAGGTACATGGAGTATTCCGGACCTTGATTGAATGGAGTCTGGAGCGGGACAGTAATCTGCGTATCGATACGCACCGGGACAACAAGATTATGCAGCACGTCATAGCCCAGTGCGGTTTCAGCTACTGCGGCATCATCTATTTGAATTCCGGAGACGAGCGGCTGGCGTATCAGAGGACAGGGCGGGATTAGCCCCGCTGCGCGGAGGAAGAGGGATTCGAACCCCCGGAACGTTGCCGTTCAACAGTTTTCAAGACTGCCGCCATCGACCACTCGGCCATTCCTCCATTGGGGACTGCAAAGATAGATATTTTCCTGGTTTATCCAAAATTAACTGTTATCAAGCGCTTCCCGTGCTTCAGCGAGTATGGGATCGCAGTAGTCGAGGAAGTCCTGCCAGCGATAATAATGTCCGCCCAAATCCTCAAGCGGGAGCTCAAGAGCTTCCTCGTTAAGCAGCATCAAGAATACCAGATCATCGGAAGAACGGTGTCCGCCCTTACCGAAGAGTACTATCTGCAAGTTGGCCGCCATGGGTATACGCGACACGTCATAAGACTCCGCAAATAGCTTCTGATCAGACACTTCCGCATCCCATCCGTCCAGCTTGAGCATGGAGAAAAGCGCCATCATGCAGCCGTCGTGGCCGAAACGGAGACGCACGCTCACTCCGGATTCCATATCCTGCCGGACCTTGTCCAGGATATCGCCCAGCAGCGCTTCAGAGAGGAAGCAGCCGCGCCTGTTGCCCACCGGAGTGCGGCTTTTCTCAACGTAGAAGGCATAATTGTTCATGCCTGCAAGTTCGGCAAGCTCGGCGGATGTAAACACATCGAAGAAACCTTTGCATTCTTCCGGACAGCCTGGGACGACGAGAGCGATGGAATACAAGTTCACCATAAATTCGAAGGGGTCGCATACACCCTGAAGCCAGTTCAAATCGGTGAACAAGCGGCTGCAAACCGGCTCCCAGTCAATACGAGCACGGAAATATTCCCAAAAAGCGAGCCTCCAGGGCGCATCCGCACTCTTCCAGCGAACATCCTCATCGGTGACTCTGGGATTTTCCGGCGAGTGCTGGTTGATGGTGCCCATATAGGCTCGGGAGGCGTCAGCCTGCAGATCCAACGACGGACAGAGCGAAACGAGCGTCTGGGTGAAATTCTGCATAGAAAGCATTGTGCGCTCGTAGTTGGTGGAATTGGCCACCACGCGCGCCGGGCCCTTGAAAAGGCCGGGATAATTCCGCACCATGCGCCATGCGATGCAGCGATGCTGTACGGCACCTGTCGATGTCAGCTCTCCCACCTTCTGCAGGAAAACTGGATATACTGCCGAATAGCGCTCAAAGACATCCTCACCCAAAGCCGTCAGAACGCCGGATTCCCCGGCGGAGGCAAATATGGAATAGACCGATGAGTATTGCCCGGCAGAGGCCAGATAGCGGGAACCGTGCCTGCCATAATGGGTCAGGTACACCGCCTTGTATCCTGCCGGCGGCTTGGGGAGTGCGGGGATAGTCCCCGGATACAGACGGTTGACGCCCATCATCCATTCGCTCACCTGCTCCCCGTCCAGCGACCGCTGCTGCAGCATTATCTCTTCCGGATGATACTCCGGAGCGCAAGGCTTTACCTTAACACAAGAAACACAAATGATGAATGAGAGTGCTATTAACAGTGGCAGCACTTGCCGGACCTGTGCCACCCTCGGCATCATAAGAGGGAGGGGCCCGCTTGCGGGAGGGGTCGCGACAGCGACGGTCCGGCAAGTGCTGCCACTGTTAACTTTGCGCCTCTTTCTTTTTGTCATCGGAAGCGAAGAATTTCCACTGGAACAAAATCAGGTAGAACGCTCCCACGGTGACGCAGGAATCCGCAAAATTGAAAACGGGACTGAAGAAAACGACCTCTCCGGCGGCATTGTGGATCAACGGGAAATAGAACATATCCACAACCTTGCCGAACATGAACGGAGCATAATCCCAGATGAGCCCGTAGAACAAGCAGTCTATGATATTGCCGAAGGCCCCTGCGGTAATAAGCGTAAGCCCCACCAGAACGCCAACGGGCGCCTTCCCTTTGCGGTTCAAGGACGATATCCACCAGATGAGGGCCCCGCAGAGCAAGATACGGAACAGCGACAGCAGGAACTTGCCCACCGCTCCTCCGAACTTCATGCCGAAGGCCATGCCCTCATTCTCCACGAAGCAGAGACGGAACCACTCGCCAATTACATAAATCTGCTGGCCCAGCGTCATGTTGGTCTTAACCAGGTACTTGATTACCTGGTCGATGACCACAAGAACAACGCCGAGAATAATCAGCCTCGCGCCCCTGGACAATTTCATTTCCGTCCGGCCTTGGCGAGTTTCTCTTTCGCTTCCACGGTCAGAGTTGCGTGCGGAACCAGTCTGAGCCTCTCCTTGGGGATCAGTTTGCCTGTCTCACGGCAGATTCCGTAAGTCTTGTTCTCGATGCGCACGAGCGCGGCCTCGAGATTCTGGATAAACTTGTACTGACGCTGCGCAAGCTGGCTCGCCTCCTCTTTGGAAAGCTGGTTGGCACCATCGTCCTCGACGGTCTTGAACGAGGGCGAAGTGTCCTCGATATCGTTGGAGCCGTTGTGCATAATCACTTGACGGAGAGTATCATACTCCGCCCTGGCCTTGGAGAGCATCTCGTCGATAATTGCCTTGAATTCGGCAAGTTCTTCATCGGAATAACGAGTTTTGGTTTCTTCTGCCATTTTAGAATTGCGTTTAAGATTTAATCGGATGAATCCATCTTCCCAAGCCACTTCGGCAGATCCTTCCGGAGCCTCCGAAAGAGGCCTGAGGACCAGCGACGTGGACAAAGTCTGGGAAGCGACATAGTCGCCGAAGGCATCGAGGGCCTTGGCGATGGCCTCATGTGCGGGGCCGTCGGCATATACCGTAGTGTCGATACGGTCGGTAAGTTCGAATCCGCTCTCCTTGCGGAGATTCTGGATAGGATGTATAAGCTCACGGGCGCTTCCTTCCAGCACAAGGGCCGGAGTCTGCACTATGTCGAGAGCCACGGTAAGGCTTCCTTCAGTGGCGACGAGCCATCCGGGCATATCCTCGGAGCTGATTTCATAGTCGCCCTGATGAAGGGTAACGGGGCCTGAAGGCAGGTCGAGCACAAATTCTTCGGAACGCTCTACGGCCGCAATGGTATCCTGGCCGAGGGTGGCGAAGGCGGCTGCGATTTCCTTCATCTGCTTGCCGTATATCTTGCCCAATGTCTTGAAATTGGGTTTGATCTTCTTGGTAATGATGCCTGTAGTATCGTGCAGGAACTCCAGTTCCTTCACGTTGACCTCGGTAAGGAAAATGTCCTTGACCTTCTCAATATGGGAACGCACCTCGTCGTCCAGAACGGGCACAAGCACCTTGGCAAGCGGCTTGCGCACATTGATGCCTACCTTCTTGCGCAGGGCGAGCACCATGGACGACGCCTTCTGTGCGAAGGACATGCTCTCCTCGAGGGCCTCGTCGACAAGCACCTTGTTAGCTTTGGGCATACTCTCGTAATGCACCGATTCGCTGCCGGGAACCAGGTCCAGCCACAGGCGCTCCATGAAGAACGGAGCTATGGGCGCGCCCAGCAGGGCCACTCCCTTGAGCACCTCGTAGAGGGTCTGGTAGCAGGCCATCTTGTCCGGCGTCATGCCGGAGCCCCACAGGCGCTTCTTGTTCAGGCGTATATACCAGTTGCTGAGGTCGTCGCACACGAAATCCTGTATCAAGCGGCCCGCAGTGGTGATATCGTAATCTTCATAAGCATCCTTGACACGGCTCTCGAGAGTATTGAGCTTGCTGATAATCCAGCGGTCGAACATAGGACGCGAAGGATAGGGCACCATGTCGGACTCCGGATCGAACTTGTCGATATTGGCGTAGAGGGCGAACACCGAATAGGAGTTGTAGAGGGTGCCGAAGAACTTGCGGCGAACCTCTTCCACTCCCGCCTCGTCGAACTTGAGGTTGTCCCAGGGCTGGGCGTTGGTAAGCATATACCAGCGGAGAGCATCGGGCCCGTAAGTATCCATCGCCTTGAAAGGATCGACGGCGTTGCCGAGGCGCTTGCTCATCTTCTCGCCCTTCTTGTCAAGCACCAGGCCGTTGGAAATCACGCGTTTGAATGCAGGCGTGCCGCTGACCATTGTATGGACGGCATGAAGGGTGTAGAACCATCCGCGGGTCTGGTCCACGCCCTCGGCGATGAAATCGGCGGTACTGCCGAAATCGTCGCTGCCGAGCCCGCGAAGGCCCGTCTGGGCGTAAGGCATGGCGCCGGAATCGAACCACACATCGATGAGGTCAGTCTCTCGGGTCATCTTGCGTCCGCTTTCGGACACCAGGAAGATATTGTCAACGTACGGCCTGTGCAGGTCGATGCGGTCGTAATTCTCTTTGCTCATGTCGGAGGGGTCGAAGCCCGCGTCCTTCAAGGGGTTGGACTCCATGACTCCCGCCGCCACGGCCTTGTCGATCTGCTCATAGAGCTCACGTACGCTGCCGATGCAGATCTCTTCCCTGCCGTCTTCGGTACGCCATACGGGAAGCGGCGTCCCCCAGTAGCGGCTGCGGCTGAGATTCCAGTCCTGGATGTTCTCCAGCCACTTGCCGAAGCGTCCGGTACCGGTCGATTCAGGCTTCCACTGTATGGAATCGTTCAGCGCCATCATCTGCTCGCGCACGGCGGTGGTACGGATGAACCAGCTGTTCAGCGGATAATAGAGCACCGGTTTGTCGGTACGCCAGCAATGGGGATATGTATGTACATGCTTCTCGATGCGGAACGCCTTGCCGGCGGCCTTGAGCATCACGCAGATGTCAATGTCGAGCGTGGGGGCGTCGGGGGCAAGGGTGGCGTCGTAGGCGTTCTTGACATAGCGTCCAGCCCATTCGCGGTAGGATTCATCCACCCTGTCGGCAACATACGCCGGATCAAGATCCTCGATGCGGTAGAAGCGTCCCTTGGGATCCACCTGCGCCTGCGGAGCGCCGTTGACATCGGTCACATACAGTCCGGGGACTCCGTAAGCACGGGCAACCTTGGCATCGTCGGCGCCGAATGTAGGGGCGATATGGACCACGCCGGTACCGTCTTCGGTAGTAACATAGTCGCCCAGGATGACGCGGAACGCGCCTTCGTCGGGACGGAACCAGGGAATGAGCTGCTCATAGCGCATGCCTTCCAGCTCGCGGCCCTTAACGCTGCCCGGGAGTACCTCGTAAGGTATCTTGTCGCCGAACCATGCGCCCACGAGAGCCTCCGCCAGAATGTAGGTGGCGGGAGCTTCGGTATAAGGATTCGTGCTGCGGACCTTTACATAGTCGATGTCGGGACCGACGCAGAGGGCAGTATTGGACGGAAGAGTCCAGGGAGTGGTGGTCCATGCCAGGAAGTACAGGTCGTCCTCGCCGATCACCTTGAACTGGGCGCACACCGTAGTATCCTTGACATCGCGGTAGCAACCGGGCTGGTTGAGCTCGTGAGTGCTGAGGCCGGTGCCGGCGGCAGGGCTGTACGGCTGTATGGATTTGCCCTTGTAGAGCAGTCCCTTGCCGTAGATATCTTTCAGCAGCCACCAGAGGGTTTCGATGTAGCGGTTGTCGTAGGTGATGTACGGGTCGTCCATGTCCACCCAGTAACCTATGCGTTCGGTGAGGGTTCGCCATTCGGCGGTGTATTTCATCACCTCGCTGTGGCAGGCGGCGTTGTAGTCCGCCACGCTGATTTTGCTGCCTATGTCTTCCTTGGTGATGCCGAGTTTCTTTTCGACGCCCAGTTCAACGGGGAGCCCGTGGGTGTCCCAGCCTGCCCTGCGGCGCACTTTGAATCCGCTCTGGGTTTTGTAGCGGCACACGGCGTCCTTGATGCTGCGGGCCATGACGTGATGGATTCCGGGCATGCCGTTGGCGCTGGGAGGGCCTTCAAAGAATATGAATTCGGGGGCTCCTTCACGCAGTTCCAGGGATTTCTCAAACGCACTCCTCTCTTTCCACCGCTCCAGTATCTCGTTCCCGGCGGCGACAAGGTCCAGTCCTTTATACTCTTTGAATGTCATATTTTTTGACTACTTTTGCATTAGCATTTAAAAACTTGCAAATATACGAATTTCATAGATTTTTAACAATGGCAACCTTTGATATAATATTATTGGCCCTGTTTATCCCCGGAATAATCCTTGGGCTGGCCAAAGGTATTATTACACAAATCGTTTCATTGCTGGCGGTGGTTGTAGGTGCGATTCTGGCCAGCCGCTATTCTCCGGACCTCACCCAGATTGCCATGCTGCAGTTCGGCACAGAGGAGCCCGTGACGCATGTGGTGTGCTTCATAGTGATTTTCCTGGCGAGCGCACTTATCGTGGCCCTGATAGGTCACCTGATCACCAAACTGATCAAAGTGGCCACTTTGGGATGGCTCAACCGGCTGCTCGGCGGATTGTTTGCCATTTTCACCACGGCGCTCGTGATAGGTTTGCTGATTTCCGTTTTCGAGGGGCTGAACGCCAACTGGAACATAGTTGATCCGGAAAAGTTTGCCGACCTCAAGGTCTATCCCATCCTGAGGGATTTTGCAGCGGGCATAGTTCCGCAGCTTAAAGTGTTTATAGATCAGCTAGTTACCGGTAATACCATCGAACAATGCCAGGCCGTATAATCCTGCTGGAGACATCCACGTCGCTGTGCTCCGTCGCTCTATTGGAGGGCGATGAGATTACCGCCGTGCGGCATAGCAGCGAGCCTCGCGCCCATGCCGCAATGACGGCTCCTTACGTAAAGGAGATTCTTGACGAGAGGGGCCTTAAGGTCAGCGACTGCGATGCCGTGTGCCTCAGCATGGGGCCGGGGTCGTACACGGGACTGCGGGTAGGGTCGTCGACGGCCAAGGGACTTTGCTTCGGCGGAGGTATTCCGCTGCTGGCGGTGAGTACGCTTGAAGTGCTGGTGGCGCAGGCGCTTTCCGAGGGACTGCCGGAGGGCTGCCGCTACATCGTGCCTATGATAGACGCCCGCCGCATGGAGGTCTATTCGGCACTCTTCTCCGCTGACGGACAGCAGCTTAGCGAGGTCGTTCCGCAAGTGGTCGACGAAAACTTTCTCTCTCAGATCCTCCGTAGCGGGGACAGTCCCTCCGTAGGCGTCGCTGCGCGACCCCTCCCTGAAGGGCCCCTCGCAGGGTTGGGCTCCGGGGCCCCCGAAAATCTTCCGATTTTTGGGGTGGTTCAGCCGAGGGTGGCACAGGTTTCGGAAGAGACTGCCTCC
>JAFZBM010000185.1 GCA_017561765.1 Bacteroidales bacterium
CAGGACGCACATTTGCGGCAGGGCAGAAGGGGGAATACAGCGGCCTTCTTGCCGACCAGCTCGGGGCGGTCGGCCTCCACGATCTCGCCCGAAAACTCATGCCCGGGGATGGTGGGGAAATGATATGTACCTTTCTTGAAGATGCGGGGGATGTCGCTTCCGCAGATGCCGCAGGCCTTGACTTTCAGGAGGACTTCGCCTTCCTGCCTGACCGGATCGGGAACTTCTTCGTAACGGAGATCGCCCACAGCGTGTAGATTCAATGCTTTCATTGTCTCGAAGCTTTTTGAGGATGCAAATTTAATCAAAAAAAATCCGTATCTTTGAAAATGCTCGAAAAGATTATATCCGAGGTTAATGCTATAGTATGGAATCCGGCCCTGGTGGTGCTGCTTATTGCGGCCGGACTGTATTTCTCCTTCCGTACAAGATTCGTCCAGGTGAGGCGTTTCGGCCTCATGCTCCGCTCACTTTTCAGCAAAGGACAGGACGGCAAGGGCATATCGTCGTTCGAAGCATTCTGCATAGCTCTGTCGGGGCGCGTCGGAACGGGCAATATCGTGGGAGTGGCCACGGCCATAGCCTTCGGAGGGCCCGGTGCCGTGTTCTGGATGTGGGTGGTGGCCTTTTTCGGGGCGTCCACGGCATTTGTCGAGTCCACCCTGGCACAGAGCTACAAATTTTCGCATCATTCGGGCTACCGCGGCGGCCCGTTCAGCTTCATAGAGCATGGCCTCAAGGCCCGCTGGCTCGGAATAGCTTTCGCCGTCATTACCCTTCTCGCCTGCGGCGTTTTCCTGCCCACGGTGCAGGCCAACGGCGTTGCTTCTGCGGTTAAAAACTCATTCCCCGTGGCTCCGCTGGTGTCGGGCATAGTGCTGGCGGTCCTGCTCGGACTGGTGGTGTTCGGCGGCGTCAAGCGCATAGCCAAGGTCGCGTCCGTTATTACTCCGTTCATGGCTTTCGGCTACATTATCATGGCCCTGGTAGTCGTGGGATTCCATATCCATGACGTCCCGGCGGTGTTCAAGGCCATCATTACCAATGCCTTCGGCATCAATCCCGTGTGCGGAGGCATCCTGGGCTCCACAATTGCCATGGGCGTCAAGCGGGGCATTTTCTCCAACGAAGCGGGGCAGGGTACCGGCGCCATAGTGTCAGCCGCCACCGACGTGCCGCATCCGGCGCAGCAGGGCCTCGCGCAGGCGTTTTCGGTATATGTCGACACCCTGCTCGTGTGTACCGCCACGGCGCTGATGATACTAACTTCCGGCACCTACAACATCCTTGACGGCAGCGGTCAGTTGCTGTACGCCGGCGCTCCGGAACTCGCCAACAATTACGTAAATTACACCCAGAGCGCCGTGGATTCGGTGTTCGCCGGCTTCGGCAGCCAGTTTGTGTCGGTGGCCATGGTGTTTTTTGCCTTCAGCACCATCATGGCTTATTATTTCTACGCCGAGACCAGCATAATCTACCTCTTCAAAGGGGGCGAGGGCCGTTCCGAGAAAGTGGCGATACGCGTGCTCCAGACGCTGATGCTGGCCGCCGTGGTGTTCGGCGCGGTACGCGAGGCGGACATGATATGGCAGCTGGGCGATATAGGCGTGGGCCTGATGGCCTGGGTGACCGTGATTGCCATTATCATACTCTGCCCCAAGGCGATACGCGCCTTGAGGGAGTACGAAGCGGATATCCGTAAAAAATGAAGCCTCTCCTGCGTGACCGGGCCCTGAACCGGGAAATCCTGCGCCTGTCGATACCGAGCATACTGGCCAATCTCACGGTGCCGCTGGTGGGCATCGTGGATACTGCCGTGGCGGGGCATCTGCATGGCGCTGAAGGCGCTGCGGCATTCATAGGCGGCATATCGGTGGGCGCCATGCTGCTGAATCTGATTTATTGGAATTTCTTCTTCCTGCGGACGGGAACGGGAGGGCTTACCGCGCAGGCCTTCGGACGCGGCGATGCACGCGAAGCGGCGGGGATTCTGGTCCGCGGCCTTGGTTTTGCCGGGGTGCTTTCGCTGCTCCTGCTTGCTCTCCAAGTGCCTTTTGTGCGTCTCGGAATGCTGCTGGTCGATGCTTCTGAGGGGGTGAGCCGGCTGGCGCTGCGCTATTTCTTCATCCGCATCTGGGCGGCGCCCGCAACGGTGGGACTGATGGTCTTCCGGGGCTGGTTCGTGGGGATGCAGGACTCCATGAGTTCGATGTGGACTGACCTGATAGTCAACGTGATAAACATAGCTGCGTCGGTTCTGCTGGCCTTCGGCGCATTCGGCTGGGAGGGCATGGGATTCGACGGTATCGCTACAGGAACCCTGGTGGCGCAGTACTCCGGATTGCTGTACGTGGTGCTGGTGTGCCTGTTCAAGTACCGCAGGACGCTGGGTACGCTCGGGCGTAGCGAAGTCGCGGGTCTCTTCAAGCTGCAGGCGTTGAAACCATTCTTCAAGATGAACGCCGACCTGCTGGGACGTTCGCTGTGCTTCACGGCCATTTATATGGGATACACCATCATTGCCGCCGGATTTGGGGACGTGCTGCTGGCCTGCTCGTCCATCATGATGCAGCTGTTGATGATTTTCTCCTATTTCACCGATGGTTTCGCCTATGCCGGCGAGGCGCTGACCGGGCGGTTCATCGGGGCCCGGGACGAAGAGATGCTGCACCGTACCGTGCGTTATGTGTTCGTGTGGAGTTTGAGCATCGCGGTGCTGTTTGTGGGGCTCTATGCCGGTCTGGGAAAGGGGATGATAGGGCTGATGACGTCCGATGCCGGGGTGGTGGAGCGTTGCAGCAGGTTTCTTCCGTGGCTGATGGTTATGCCTCCGCTCGGATGCGCCGCGTTCACATGGGACGGCGTTTATCTTGGCGCCACGGCCTCGCGCAGCCTCTTCATGTCAATGGCGTTTGCCCTGCTGGGCTTCTTCGGCTGCTGGTGGCTCGGCCGGCTGCTCTTCGCCGCATCCTTCGCCCACGGCGCCGACGCCTGCCTACACCTCCTTCTCGCCGCTTACTTCGCCCATCTCGCCGCCCGCACCATCTATCTCTCCGCGGTATACAGAAAGAAGATTCAGATCATTCCAGCTCAAAGGTGATGATTACATCGCCGAAGCGGCCGGTGATGTAATCGGCTTCTTCGAAAGTGTGCGCCGACAGCTGGCCTCGCCAAACTATGTCGTCCCGCTCGTTGTAGGGCAGGTCCACCGAAAATCCGTAGGCCTTTGACTGGATTTTTACCACCGCGTCGCATTTCCAGCTGGTGCGCGT
Source organism: Bacteroidales bacterium (assembly GCA_017561765.1). Classification (GTDB taxonomy): domain Bacteria; phylum Bacteroidota; class Bacteroidia; order Bacteroidales; family UBA932; genus Cryptobacteroides. The sequence goes on from JAFZBM010000185.1 coordinate 3,273, forward strand.
GCCGCCGTCGTCCTCTGTGACCATGAACACCAGCTTGTCCATCTGGCTGGTCAGGTCGCCCACCAGAATCGCCTCGTACGGCAGTTCCTTGTTACAGTAATTGCGCTTGACCACTATGGTGAAATCCGTGACGCTGGGGTAGAACATCTTCAGCTCGGCATCCGTAGTGGCGTTAAAGCCTTCCACGCTGCCACATTTGATGTTGAATTCGCTCGCACCCCCGAACCATGAATCGAATTGACGCTTCATCATGAATGTCTTCATCAGCAGCCTTCGCGAGCGGGCAAGTGGTGCGATAGATGCCTTTGCGTCGCTGCCCGCTTCCGCTGGCCTTAGGGGCGTAAGCGATGCATCAGCGTTGCTGTTGAACACCCACACCGGTTCCCTGGCGGCGAGTGCCTCGTCCACGAACACCGAATCCACAACCCGCAGGCCGTTTCCGTCCAGCCTGATGCGGTATCCGTAGTTGGTCTCGGTGGCATAACCGGGGTCGAAAGTGATTATTGGAAAGGTCTCGCCGTCCCAATTCTCCGAATACGGCCAGTAGAGTTGGAAGTCGGTCCGTGCCAGGGCCTTGAGCATGGCGTCGGTGTCCTGGGAGCGGGTGAGCGGTGCGTTGGCCAGATAATCGCGAATCAGCTCACGGAGCGGCGTTGTGATGGATTCCGCAGCCCTGGCCCTTGCCTGCGGTGAATCGCCCACTCCGGCCCCAGGACTTTCGATCAGGCAGCCCATGGTGTATTCTTCATCGTATCCGTTGCCCGAGGAATTGCCGACGGCATTGAATACTTCCTGGAGGTGCCCGGAGTCGAGAGGCAGCTGGGAGAACATCTTTGCCAGTCCGGAAGGGGAGAAGTCGGTTACGGGCGATTCTATTTCATGGAATTCCCTGCTTGTGCAGGAAATAAGGGCGAACAGGGCCGCAACTATGCAGATGAAGTTTTTCATAGTTTTTTATGCAAAGTGACGCAAAATTATCCGTTGTAAAAAATTTTGCAACGCCTAATTTTGGGAAACTGCCTTCAGGGGCCCTGGGTGCCTTATTTTGAGAAGCTGATGAAACGCTCTTTTTGCCGGAAATCGCGCAGAATCGTCACTTCTTTCAGGCCGGCCGCCTCAAAAACGGCTGCCGTTTCCGCTCCAAGCTGCTCGTTGATCTCAACTATGCCCCTTCCTTCCGGCTTCAGGAAACGACGGGCCCATTCCGCTGTTGCCCGGTAGAACAGCAGCGGGTCGGCATCGGGAACGAAGAGAGCCAGCTCAGGCTCATGCTCCAGCACATTGCGGTGCATGAACTGCTTTTCGCTCTCGCGTATGTATGGGGGATTGGCGGTAAGCACGTCGAAAGGCGCGCCCGGAAACTCTTCCGGCACTTTCAGCACATCGGCCATTATGAAACATGGCTGGGACTCCCGGCTGTTGTCAAACTGTCGGCGGGCGATGGAGAGAGCGGCGTCCGATATGTCAACTGCGGTGACTGCGGAGCCGGGAGCGTCAAGTGCCAGCGTCCAGGCGATGCAGCCCGAGCCGGTGCAGAGGTCCAGCGCCCGCCCGCCGCCTTGCCGTAGCCATACGGAGGCAACAGCCGCCAGCTCCTCAGTCTCCGGCCTTGGGATCAGCACCGCCGGGCCCACCTTGAACCGGCGTCCGCAGAATTCTTGATAACCAAGCACATATTGCAGCGGTTCCCCTGCAAGCAGGCGCGCCAGTCCCTCCTGAAGCCGGGGCAGATCACAGGGCGGCACTTCCAGCGACGGCTCCACTATATGGGCATACGAACTGACACCCAGCACCCCGTTGCACAGGCGCTGAACCAGACCCGCCGCCTCGCGGGGATCATACAAAGCCCCGAGAGCGGCGGTTCCTTCACGTATGAACTGTGCAAGAAGCACTAAGAACTCTCGATGATTTGCGAAAGGAATCCGGTGACGGTCATCCCCGCCTCGCGCACCATCTTGGGTACGAGAGAAGCACTGGTCATGCCAGGTATCGTGTTGACTTCCAGGAAGTAAAGACCGTCGTCAGCGGCAATATAGTCCATCCTCACCACGCCCTTGCATCCGAGGAACGAATACAGTTCGCAGGTGGTATGCTGGAGCTCGGCGGTGAGCGCCTCGTCGATGGGTGCGGGGCATATCTCGCGGCTGTGCCCGTTGTACTTGGCGTCGTAGTCAAAGTATTCGTTGTCGCTTACAATCTCGATGGGCGGCAGCGCCTTTACAGATTTGCCGTCGAAATACGCCGCGCAAGTAAGTTCGCGCCCGGTGATTCCCTGCTCCACCAGCACCATGGGGCCTTCGGTGAATGCAAACTGGATGGCGGCGGCAAGCTCCGAAGGGTCGGTCACCCTGGTCACGCCGAAGCTCGATCCGCCCTCGGTGGGCTTGACGAACAGGGGGAACTTGAGCGTTGCGGAGGCCTTGGCGCAGAAGGCGTCCAGGTCGTCGCCGCGGCGTACGAACAGGTCGGGAGCACACTTGACCATTGAGCGCACGTACGATTTACAGGCGAATTTGTTGAACGCAATCATGCTGGAATAGGAACCGCATGAGCTGAACGGTATGCCGAGCATCTCCAGATATCCCTGAATCTGACCGGTCTCGCCGGGGGCGCCGTGCTGGACTATGTATGCATAGTCGAACTTTACCTTGCTCCCGAGAATGCTCACGGAAAAGTCGGTCTTGTCGACCTCGGGCCGGGCTCCTTCGGGGAAGGTCACGCGCATTGCATTCTTGCGGCGGCATGCCACGAGATGCCACACACCGAAGCGCGCAAATATCTCATACACATCGTATTCCCTGTCGTCAATCGCGGATGCTACGAACTCTCCGCTGCGGCATGAAACCTCCCATTCGGAGGAATCGCTGCCGTAGATGACCGCTATCGAATTGTACTTTCCCATATCAGTTGAAGTAGTAGTCGGTTTCCTGGTTGCTCTCCGTTTCCGTTGCGTCGGTCAGGTCTTCGTCTCCGCCGAGGAACGTGCCGGTGCTGGCGCAGTCGAGGCTGAAATTGACGGTCGCCGGCGCCTGGAACTTGTCGTCCTCGCTGAATATGCCCGCAGCAAGGCACTTTTTCATCCATATACCCCAGATGGGCAGGGCCATGCGCGAGCCGTCAAGGGAATTGAAGTGAATCTGCCTGTCCTCGCCTCCAATCCACGCTCCGGCGGTAATCTTCGGCGTATATCCTATGAACCAGCCGTCGGAACAGTCGTTGGTGGTGCCTGTCTTGCCGGCAATCTCTCCCTTGAGGTTGTAGGCGTAGCGCAGACGGCTTCCGGTGCCTCCGTTGACCACTCCCTGCATGAGTATCGCCATGAGGTATGCCGACGATGCGCTGATGGCTTCGCGCTTGCTGTTGGTGGGCTCGGTGATAATGTTGCCCTGGTTATCCTCGATGCGCGTCACGTACAGGGGGGACGAATAGACGCCCCTGGAAGGGAAGGTGTTGTAGGCTGCGACCATCTCGTACAGGGCAATGTCGGCGGGGCCCACGCACAGGGCGTAAACCTCGTCCACATGGCTGTGTATGCCCATACGGTGCATCATCTGCGCCATGGCCTGGGGCCCGAACTGCTTCATTAGGAAGGCCGAGACGTTGTTGGAGCTGTTGGCGAGACCCCACCTGAGCGTCACGGTCTGGCCTATCATCTCCTTGCGGTCAGTGGACCGGGGAGTCCAGGTGGTGCCGTTGTAATTGATGAAAGTCTGGGGAGCGCACACTACCCTGTCGCAGGGCGAGAGTCCCTCCTGCATGGCCAGGGTGTAGAGGAAAGGCTTGATGGTGGAGCCTACCTGGCGCTTGGCCTGACTCACGTTGTCGTATTTGAAGTAGCGGTAGTTGGGGCCGCCCACGAAGGCCTTGACATTGCCGGTGCCCGGCTCCATGGCCACGAATCCGCAGCGAAGGAAGGACTTGTAGTAGCGTATGGAGTCGTTTGGCGTCATGGTGGTGTCGATGTAACCCTTCTTGTCCCAGGAGAACACGCGCATTTTAATGGGCTTGTCGAACTGGGCAAGGATTTCATCTTCATGCACGCCAGCCTTCTTCTGCAGGCGGTAGCGGTCGCTCCATTTGCGCGCCTGTGCCATGAGACGGTCCACCGTCTTCTGGTCTATGTCGTTGGCGAACGGCTTGTTGCGCTTGTATTTGAGTTCTTTTTCGAAGGCTCCCTGCAGGTACCCTCCGAGATGCTCGGCTACAGCCTCTTCGGCAAACACCTGCATCTTGTAATTGATGGTTGTATAGATGCGCAGGCCGTCCTTGTCGAGGTTGTAGGAACTGCCGTCGGGCTTGTGGTTCTTGTTCAGCCATCCGTAAATGGCGTCGGTGGCCCAGCGGAGC
>JAFZBM010000186.1 GCA_017561765.1 Bacteroidales bacterium
AAATTGATTATCTTTGTAGGATTTAAAGATTTGGAGAAATGGCAGAGCAGATTAAGTACACTGACGACAACATAATCACTCTTGAAGGGGTCGAGCATATCCGCATGCGTCCCGGCATGTACATCGGGCGTCTCGGCAACGGCAACAACCCCGGCGACGGCATTTATGTATTGCTGAAGGAAGTAGTGGACAATTCCATCGACGAATTCGCGATGGGCTTCGGCAAGCAGGTCCAGATACAGGTCGAAAACGGAGAAGTAAGCGTACGCGACTTCGGGCGCGGCATTCCCCTCGATTCCGTGGTCAAGGCAGTAAGCATACTCAATACCGGCGGCAAGTTCGACGACAAAGCCTTCAAGAAGTCCGTAGGCCTCAACGGCGTCGGCACCAAGGCCGTCAACGCCCTCTCCGAACGTTTCCATGTATGCTCATACCGTGACGGAGAATGCTCATGGGCCGATTTCGAGAGGGGTCAGCTCACAGGAAGCGGCAAATCCGACACCAAGGAAAAGAACGGCACGCTGGTGCGCTTCTACCCCGACACCCTGATGTTCGGCGACTTCCACTACAACATGGATTACGTCGAGACCATGGTGAAGAACTACTCATACCTGAAGCGAGGCCTGACGCTCACCCTCAACGGCACTTCCTACAAGTCCGAAAACGGCCTGCTCGACCTGGTAAACGAGAACCTGAGCGAGGAGCCTCTCTACCCGCCCATTCACCTTGAAGGCGAAGACATAGAGATAGTGCTCAGTCACGGCAATGCCTACGGCGAGAATATTTCGTCCTTCGTCAACGGCCAGAACACCCGCGACGGAGGCACCCACCTGGCGGCCTATCGCGAAGCCATAGCCAAGACGCTCAAGGAGTTTTTCAAGAAGAACTACGAACCCGCCGACTGCCGCCAGGGCATAGTGGGCGCCATAAGCATACAGATCCAGGAGCCGAACTTCGAAGGCCAGACCAAGACCAAACTCGGCTCCAACTACATGTGGGAGAAGCAGACCCGTGACGAAAAAGGCGCCATAAAGACCGACATAGGACCCACGATACGCAGTTTCGTCAACGACTTCGTGTCCAAGAACCTTGACAATTACCTGCGCATCCACAAGGAAATAGTCCCTGTCATCGAAGACAAGATCAAGGCATCGCAACAGGAGCGAGAGGAGATATCGGGAATTCAGAAAAAAACCCGCGAGCGCAACAAGAGGACCAATATCTACAACCGCAAACTGCGCGACTGCCGTTTCCATTTCAACGACAAGGTGACGGAAAAGACCCAGGAGAACATCGAAAGGTCAAGTATCTTCATCACCGAGGGAGACTCCGCAAGCGGAACCATAACCAAGGCCCGCAACGCCAACTACCAGGCCGTCTTCAGCCTGCGCGGCAAGCCCATAAATTCCTACAAGGAAAGCCGCAAGAAAGTGGCCGAGAACGAGGAGCTGAACCTCCTGATCAACGCCCTGGGCGTGGAGGACGACCTTGACAACCTCCGCTACAACAATATCATAGTGGCAACCGATGCCGACGATGACGGAATGCATATCCGCATGCTTGTGCTCACCTTCATCATGAAGTATTACCCCGACCTGATCCGGCGCGGACACGTGCACATACTCCAGACTCCCCTCTTCCGCGTGAAGAACAAGAAGGAAAACCGCTACTGCTACAACCAGGAGGAGAAAGAGAAGGCCGTAAGGGACCTGAAGACCGGAGTGGAAATCACCCGCTTCAAAGGCCTGGGAGAAATCAGTTCCAACGAATTCACCGACTTCATAGGCGAGAACATGCGCCTTGACCCGGTGAGCCTCGCCGACGAAGAATCCATACACGACATCATGGACTTCTACATGGGCGACAACACTTCCGACCGCCAGCGCTTCATCCGCGCCAACCTCCGTTCCGAACAGGAACTGGAAGATATCAATATTTAAGATACGGAAGCGTCAAGCACCTCCGCCAGGTCACGGACCGGCCGCACAGAGTAAAGGCTGAAGGTGGCAAGGCAGAGAGGGCAGGCCGTGGCAATGGCGTCGGCACGGCTTTCGTACAAATTGTCCAGCGCCTTCCGCGTCATGGCCTCACGGGCCAGGAAGTCAAGCGTAAGGCTCCCCAGCGAACCCCCGCAGCAAATACTTTCCTCGCGGTTGGCGGGCGCTTCGGCAATACCCGCCGCCTGGCCCAGCAGCCTGCGGGGCTCGTCATATATGCCGCATCCCCTTCCCAGCTCGCAAGGGTCGTGATAGACATAGCAGATATCACTCTTGTTGAGTTTCAAGCGGCACTGTGCCACCAGCTCGCTGAAATACTGAGCATAATGGACAATCCTCACGCCTTTCAGATTGTAGCGTTCAGTGAAAATCTTATAGCAGATGGGGCAGCTCAGCACAAGCGTGCCGGCACCGCTTGCCAGAATGATTTCCTCATTCTTGCGCACCAGCTCCAGCGCCTGGGTAATTCGTCCCGCAGTCAGCAGCGGGCGTCCGCAGCAGAGACCTTCTTCCCTGTCCATCCACTTGTACTCTACTCCCGCCTTGTCAAAGAGGGAGCAGACGGCCTTACCGACAGAAGGAGTGAGACGGGTCATGCAGCCGGAGAAATACAGCACTTCCGCACCGGATGCCGCAGCCACGAGCGGTGCAGTATCGATGCCGGAATAGTCCTGATCCAGTCCGTACCTGCGTGCGGACCTTTGGGCTATACGCAGTTTCGGGCCTTCCACGCCCACCTGACATACCGCCTCGCATTTGCCGCAGAGAAGGCATTTGTCGCTGATCTCCTCTATGCGCTTTTCATTGCCGCGCCGTATCTGGCGGTTAAGATAAACCGTACAGTCCTTGATATTGGCCTTCTTGACGCTCATCGGACATGCGTCGATACAAACCCCGCAGCCCGGGCAACTCAGCACCTCCACCTTGGCAAAACCTCTCCGCGGATGACGAATTCGCAGGCCCGCGTTGCGCATAGGTATGAGCATCATCTCGGCCGGAATATGCATGTAGCGTGTGAAGGGCAGCACGCACAAGAATATGCCGAGGGCTATGCTGTAGGCCCACCATGTCGGCAGCATGTTCAAGTCGTTCCCGAGGAACTGACGGAACACCCAGTTGGCCGGGATAGTCAGGAAGGAGCCTCCGCTGATATGTGCAGTGAAACTTTCTGCAAGCAGACGCAGCGGGAAGATCGCCCACAGCGAGTACAAACCCACCCGGTCAAGCGCGCTGGGCCGGGTAGTCCGGCGCATGCCGAAAATCCTGGAGCGCACCCGCTTTATTATCGCCAACGCTATGCCCGTAAGCACGACCAGAAGGAAGAAGTCCATAAGGAAGAAGAGCACGGCTCCCCTTATGGTGGACTCGTTCTCCGCCACGAAATAATTGAAGAAAATAGGGTAATAGAAGAGCCGGATGCGGTTGGGGCAGTAAAACATCACCTCCAGATGGCCGAGCACTATGAGCATGAACCAACCGAAAGCTATGCTGGAGTGCATGAAGCCCAGCATCTTGTTGCGTTTCCACAACTTGACGTGCAGCAGGCAGTTTGCAAAAATGTCCCAGATATTCTTGAGAGCCGTCGAAGGAGTAATAAGCGACAGCAGGAACTTGCGCCTGTCATCGCGGGAGAGTTGGAAAAGGATGCGGAGGATGCCGTACAGGCAGTAGCCGAGCACGAAAATCATCCCCGCCAGGAAAGGCAGCACAAAGGGATCGAAACCGCTGGCGAACCTTTCTCTCATAGCTTCTCCTTATAAATACGGCACAAAGACAAAATAAGGTGCCTTGTGTTTATACCTCTGGGGCAGACCATGGTGCACTTGCCGCACAGCATGCACGCCTGAAGCATCCTGGCAATAGGATCTGCGGAGAGAGACTCCTCCGGGGCCCATAAAACTTGGGAAAAGGGCCCCGGAGGAGTCTCTCTCCGCAGATCCTATTGCCAGGATGCTTCAGGCGTGCATGCTGTGCGGCAAGTGCACCATGGTCTGCCCCAGAGGTATAAACACAAGGCACCTTATTTTGTCTTTGTGC
>JAFZBM010000187.1 GCA_017561765.1 Bacteroidales bacterium
GGGCCGCCGCGGTAACTGAGTTCGATCCTGGCTTCATCATATTCGCCTTCGGTGTCTACGTCAACCTTCAGGGTTGAAGTCGAGGCGTCCCATACCGGACAATATGATACGATGTGGGCGCCGCTGTTCACGGGCTCGAGCCACACGGTCTGCCAGATGCCTGTAACGGGCGTGTACCATATACCGTGGGTGTGCTCTATCTGCTTGCCGCGGGGCTGGAAACCTTCGTCGGAAGCATCCCACACACGCACGCGAACCACTTGCTTGCCTGAACGCTTGAGGGCCTTGGTTATATTGAAGCAGAATGGAGTGTAGCCCCCGGTGTGCTCTCCGACTTTGGTGCCGTTCACCCACACTTCGGCCTTCCAGTCGACGGCGCCGAAATGAAGCAGAACGTCACGCCCCTTCCACTTGGCGGGCACTTTGAAGCTGCGCTCATACCACAGCGCATTGGCCGAACCTACATGCCGCTGAACCCCGGAGAGTGCGGATTCGGCGCAGAACGGCACAAGGATACTGCCCTCTGCTTTGGAATACTGGGCGTCGGCCGGGGTGATTGCATAATCCCACAGTCCGTTGAGGTTCATCCAGTCGGAGCGGACCATCTGGGGACGGGGATATTCCGGCAGGGGATTGGCGGGGTCAACTTCAGCGGCCCAGCGGGTCTTGAGACCTTCTCCCGGAGTCCAGGCCAGGGCGGCAAGCGAGGTGGAGAGTGCCGCCAATAATATTATGAAGCGTTTCATTTATTCTTGTTTTTGCGGGCGTAAGCCGGATCGAAAATCATGTTGAGTTCTTTGGCGAGCCTGTAGCCTGCCTTGCGCAGCTGCGAGCGCATAAGCGGCAGCTGGTCGTAGTACCAGTCCATTGTCAGGACATCGCCGGGTTTGACCTGATGTGTTACCCAGCAGCACTTGGCAACGTCACGCCCCCAGTCGTAGGGCCCTCCCTTCACGATTTCGGCAATCTCTTCCTTGGAAGCGGAGTCGAACATGTGGGCTAGGTCACTGAAGCTCCACGGGTGCTTGAGTTCGATTATCATATCGTCCCAGATGGTATGGTAGCGAATGTCTTCGCCCCTGAAATTGACTTTGTAGTAGCCTATGGTCATGTCTTCCGGGTTGTAGCGAATGTGCTCCGGGCAGTGCATGTCGCCCACGAAGTGCACCAGCAGCACCAGTTCGGTAAATGCTGTGGAATCGTCCAGGGCCTTGTAATCCTTCAGGTCGGCGGCATATTTCTCAATGAAATGGATGCAGTTCTTGACGTAGCGTCCGTTGTCGTTGATGCCCCGGAAAGGCTCGAAGTTCATGTCGGCTTCGAAGGTGTGCGGTTGCGTGTTGACGCGCGGATCCCCGCTTGTCGGGTCGAATCCCATGTCCACCAGCAATTTGCCCTTGTGGTCGTCGGCATAGGATGCGTAGCCGCTGATGGGCTCCCCGTGCATTATCTCCGCTATTTTCTTCTGCGTGGTTTTTGTCAGGTGCGTTTCGGCGATCCTGGCAATTGTGGCGTGGCCCTTCCTGCCCCATCCGAACGCCGCACCGCCGGCAATAAACAGCAGCGCGGCAATCATCAATAGTATCCTTTTCATTTCAGTGTTATTTCTTTTGTCAAGTAGTCCAGGTGCATGTATTCTTTAAGGGTGAGCAGCACGAACCGAATATCGGCGCAGACGCATTTGTTGTAGCCTTCGGTCCATGACACGTCACCGGCGAGAGATTCCTTGTTGCCGTCGAAGGCGAGGCCTATCAGCTCTCCCCGGGCATTCAGGACGGGCGAGCCGGAGTTGCCGCCGGTTATGTCGTTGTCCGTGATGAAATCGACAGGAACCGGGTCGGAGGCTTGCAGCAGGGCGCGCCAGTCGTCTTTCAGGCTGAAGTCGTAAGTGTCGTTCTCCTTGGCGAGTATTTCCTTGCTGTAGGTCTGCCAGGGGAGTTTGCGGCAGTTGCGCCTGAACGTGCCGACAGTGCCGTAAGTCATTCGCATCGTGGAGTTTGCATCGGGATACTGCAGCTCGCCGTGATCCAGACGCCAGTTGTACAGGGCCCGGGTGAATTCCGACCCTGCGGCGGCCACGTTGCGCCCTTCCTGCAGGCTGTCGACCTTGTGGTTATAGTCACCGATTTTGGTTTCGGTAAGCAGCCGGACAAGGGGAGAGCCCGGCTTGAGCCGCTCATCAGTCCATACGCTTTCAAGCAGGGCGTCCCAGTCGGTGATGCCGGCAGAAGTGAACTTCCGGTATGTTTCAGTCTGGAACGGGCCCCACATTTCCGGGCTTACGTTTTCGTAGAACTTGCGCAAGGCGTACGCTATCAGGTCTTTCTCCACCCTGAGGTCAATTGCCTGATAGTCTTTTGTAAGGTCTCGGGGATTGGCGGAGCGGCCGTTGGAAATGCGAAGGGCTATGGTGCCCAGGCGCGAGCCGCGAACAAGCGTTTCCCGGAACCATATCAGGTCCTTTTCCGCCCCGGCGATGGCTGCGTACTTCTTGTCCAGCTCTTCAATCAGGGCCTTGTCATCCTTCATCTTGCGTTCCCTGGCGCGCAGTTGCTTGAGCACTTTGAAACGCTTACAGCATTGTGAAAGGCCCTCGTTGTTTTCCTGAACATTGCTGAGCATGAAATACTGGTCGGAGTACTTCAGGCGGATTTCAGGGTCGGCGTTCATCCAGCGGTTGATTATTTCCATCTGGTCGCCCCGGACGCTGTTGGTGATGGGCAGGGCCGTGTCGAGCCGGTACTCCATTTTGGCGGCGCTGGTATAGCGGTCGGTGCGGCCGGGGTAGCCAAGTACCATGGTGAAATCGCCGGGCTTATAGCCGTTGGTGCTGATTTCCAGCCATTTGCGGGGTGCGAGCGGGACATTGTCCGGACTGTGCGGGGCAGGGGAGCCGTCAGGCGCTCCATATACCCTGTAAAGGGCGAAGTCGCATTTGTGCTGTGGCCATTCCCAGTTGTCGATGTCCCCGCCGAATGCGGCTACGCTCACTGGAGGGGCCGCAACCAGACGAACGTCGGTAAATACCCGATAGAGAGACAGATAGTAGCGGGATCCGGCCCACATTGAGCTGAGGATGGCCATGAATCCGGTACTCTCGGTATAGCGTTTTTCGATCAGGTAGGACACGCGCCGGGACCCTATGTTCCGGCCTTCCTCTTTCTCCGTCCGTATCAGTTCATTGACTTCGTCGGTCACGTCCAGGATGCGCTCCAGCAGCTGGACGCTCTTGCCCGGAATGTAAATCTCTTCGGCGCGGCTGCGGGCGCTGAAGCCATCTTCGAGATAATTGTGCTCGGGAGTGCTGAGTGCGTGGACGTCGGAATAGGCGCAGTGATGGTTGGTGATAAGCAGGCCGTCGTGCGATATGAACGATCCGGTGCAGCCGAAGTCCAGCGA
>JAFZBM010000188.1 GCA_017561765.1 Bacteroidales bacterium
ACGCTATTTTTTCTTGAAGTTGTAAGTGGCCATTATGGGATAATGGTCACTTATCCACTTGTTGCCGTAGTCGCCGTCCAAGACTTTGAAGGTCAGGGGGGTAAGTTCCTCGCCGCTGAAGAAGATATGGTCGATCTGCGACTTGGGGCTTGCATAGTTGTTGAAAGTGAACTTGTTCTTGTCGCTGTCGGGGGCTACGTCCCTGGTCGACTTCATCTTGCCTTTAATCGGGGCGAAGATGGCGTCGGAAGCGACAGTGTTGAAGTCGGCGGTCAGGAAAGCAGGGTAGCCGTCGGGGTTCAGTTCGTCCATCTTGCTTGCAATCAGCTTCATGGATTCGGTACGCGCTGTCTTACCCTTATTGTCGAGGTGGGTGTTGAACATGAAGAACTTCTGCTTCGTGGCCTTGTGCATGAACTGGACCCAGGTCAGCGTACGGGCGTAAGCGGCATCCCAGCCCTTGCCGAGCTTGTCGGGCGTTTCGGAAAGCCAGAACGTGCCTTTTTCAATCACCTGCAGCGAGTCCTTGATCCAGAACACCACCATCGCCTCCTCGGCGGAATAGTTGGTTGTGGTTGGCGGCACAGTGCCGGTATCGCGTCCTATGCCGTACCATCCGTATTCGGGATGAGCATTTATCATGTCGGTGATTTCATGCGCCTGCGCTTCCTGGAAGCCTATGACCAGGGGCTTGGCTTCACTCAGCATTTTGACGACTGCCTTTTTGCGGTCAGCCCAGCCTTTGATTTCCTGACGATTATCCACGGCAACATTGAAGGACATGATTGACAACGTGCATTCTGTCCGCGGGGGCTTGGTCGGTTCCGTGGGAATTTCGGGGGTGTCGTTGTTCTCGGGTTCCTCGACGGGAGTCTTGTTGCAGGCGTTCAACGCCACCACTGCAGCGGCAGCCAGCACAACTGATAATAACAATCGCTTCATATCTCGGTCATTATTTGTAAATGGTAATTTGTTGAAGTTTGTCGGAACTGCCGCCATAGAGCAACTGCCATTCGCCTTTGAGAGGCACGACGTCGCCGGCCTCCTCGCTCCACCACTCAAACGCCTCCTCCGTCAGCGGCAGACTCACCTTCGTGCTCTCACCGGCTTTCAGCGTCACTCGTTTGAAACCGCGCAGGCTCATTGACGGCCCGTTTGCATCGCCCGGGCGCCGGACATACAGTTGGACAGTTTCCTCTCCGTCGCGGCTGCCGGTATTGCGCAAAGGAACAAAAATCCGCCCCTTCTTTACAATGGCCTCCCCGTATTCAAACGAGGTATAGCTCAAGCCGTAACCGAAGGCAAACAAGGGTTCGCCCTTGAAGAATCGGTAAGTGCGTCCCTGCATGCTATAATCCTCATAGTCGGGCAAATCCGACACGTTCTTGTAGAATGTGACGGGCAACTTGCCGGAGGGGGAGCAGTCGCCGAAAAGGATGTCGGCAATGGCGGCGCCTCCCTCCTGACCGGGATACCAGGCCTGGAGAATAGCGTCGCAACTGTGCGTTTCAGGCTCCAGTCCGACGGCGCTGCCGGAGAAAATGACCAGGACAATTCTCTTGCCGGCATCATGCAGGCGTTGCAAGAGCCTGCGCTGTACATCCGGGAGTTCAAGGCTGGTGCGGTCTCCACCCAGGAATCCGGGAATCTCTACATCCATTTGCTCTCCTTCCAGGCGGGGCGATATGCCTCCCGCAAATATCACAATGTCAATCCCTTCCAGCTTTTTGAGCAGGACTTCCGCATCGCATTCTTCATCAGCCAGGCCGCAGCCTTTGTCATATATCAGGTCAGGGATTCGCTCTTTCAGGGCGTCCAGAAGAGTGACGGTCGATTTGGGTACCGGGTTATAATTGCCCCACTGCATTTCCGCATCATCGGCATTTGGCCCAAGCAGCGCCAGCGGCACGTCGGCCGTCAGCGGCAGCAGGGAATTATTGTTTTGCAGCAGCACCAGTGACTCCCATGCCATCTTCCGTGCCAGGGCACGGTGCTCAGGGCCTTCTACCAGCGCGCTGTCTAGTCCGTTCCACGGGTCACGTCCGTCCAACTCTCCGAGGCGTATCCTGGCATCAAGAATACGCTTCAGACTGCGGTCCACGGCAGATTCGTCCAGCAAACCGGCTTCCACCGCCTCCGGAATATGCCGGTAGGAGTCTCCGCATTCCAGGTCGACCCCGTTCTCAACAGCTTCGGCCACTGCGTGCAGGGCGTCGGGGCTGTAGCCGTGCCGCCCGTCCACGTAAAAGTCATGGACAGCCCAGCAGTCGGACACCACCAGCCCGCGGAAACCCCATTCTCCTCTCAGAATATCGTTGACCAGATAACTGTTCGCACCGCAGGGTACACCCCTGAAACGGTTGTACGCTATCATTACTTCCTGCACCCCGGCCTTTGTTACAAGTTCCTTGAAGGCGGGAAGATAACTCTCCCGCAAGTCACGCTCCGACACCTCGGCGTCGAAGCTGTGCCGGTTCCATTCGGGCCCTGAATGCACGGCGAAGTGCTTGGCGCAGGCGTGGGTTTTAAGCACTGGGGCGTCGGACCTTCCCTGGAGTCCGCGCACCACGGCCGAACCCATTTTGGCCGTCAGGTAGGGATCCTCGCCGTAGGTCTCCATGCCACGGCCCCAGCGGGGATCGCGGAAAAGATTGATGTTCGGCGTCCAGAAACTAAGTCCCTGATAATTACCTACGAAGCCTGCTTCCCGTGCCTGGCGGTTCTTGATGCGGGCTTCATCGCTGACTGCCGTGAAAACTTCTTCCAGCAATGGCTCGTCGAATGACGCCGCCATACCTATAGGCTGGGGAAATACGGTTGCGCTTCCGTTGCGTCCGACCCCGTGCAGCGCTTCATTCCACCAATTATAGGCCGGTATGCCCAGCGAATCAATGGGGGCGCTGGCATGCATCATCAGCGATGCCTTTTGCTCAAGAGTCAGACGTTCAATTATTTGCCCCGCGCGGTCCGGATTCGAGCAGGCGCTCAGCGCCAGGAGCGTCAAAACAGATAGCTTAATAACTTTCAAAGTCTGCATGATTCCAAAGATACGGATTTCCTAAAAAAGATTTGCACGTATTCAGAAAAATTCCTACTTTTGCAGTCCACTTCTGGATGTGGCGCAGTTGGTAGCGCACCTGGTTAGGGACCAGGAGGTCGCTGGTTCAAGTCCAGTCATCCAGACACGTTGATTATCAGGCACTTACGGAAACGTCGGTGCCTGATTGTTTTTTAGGGGTGGTGAAAGCTTGTAAAATTCTGCCGTTTCCGGTAGACAAGCAAGCACGAACCGGGCTGGATTAGTGATTTCCGCTTACACCCCCACCTTTTTAC
>JAFZBM010000189.1 GCA_017561765.1 Bacteroidales bacterium
ATCCCTGCTGACAACGGGCCTGTGAGCATGGTCAAGACCTTCAAGGAGAAGCCAACGGAGGCGGTGGCGGCGGAGTATATCGCCCAGGGAGCCTTG
The DNA here is from genome assembly GCA_017561765.1 of Bacteroidales bacterium. Classification (GTDB taxonomy): domain Bacteria; phylum Bacteroidota; class Bacteroidia; order Bacteroidales; family UBA932; genus Cryptobacteroides. The sequence goes on from JAFZBM010000189.1 coordinate 97, forward strand.
TGGAACGGGGGCGTGTTCGCCTACCGTCTGGGATATGTGCTGAAGAGGGCGCAGGAACTGATTGGTTTTTCTGATTACCGGCAGTTGTTCAGCCGCTTCGGGGAACTTAAGAAGATCAGTTTCGACTATGCCGTGGTGGAGCATGAGCCGGCGATTTCGGTGATGCGCTTTTCGGGCATGTGGAAGGACCTCGGCACTTGGAATACGCTTACGGAGGAAATGACCGGCCCCGTGATGGGCAATGCTGTTCTTGGCACCGACTGCGAGGGAGTAAATGTCATCAACGAATTGAATATTCCCGTGCTGTGCATGGGCTTGAAGGATGTGATTGTGGTGGCGTCACCGGACGGGATCCTGGTGACGGAAAAGGAGAGTTCGGCTCATATCAAGCCGTTTGTCGACGGAATCGACCGGCAGTGGGGCAGTTCCCGTGTACTGGATGTTCAGCCTACAGGAATGACGTTGAAAATTACCTTGAAGGCAGGCGAACTTATGTCCTGTCAGGGCAGGGAAGTCTGGACTGTGATGTCTGGGGACGGTGACGTCATGTCGGACGGCATCTCCCGTCATGTCGGCCCCGGCGATGTGATTTCCATCATCCATGGCAGCACTTACGAGCTGCGGGCATTGTCTGAAATGACTCTTATCGCGGTGCGGCTGGATATCTAGTTACCGTGTCCCCACATATTTCTGATCTGCCAGTAGGAGTAAGTGGTTTCGTGTCCATAGCCGTAGGATGAGCGGTGCTCTTCGGTGGTTTTGGTGATTTCCGGATTCAGCAGACGGCTGATGTCCGAAGGTAGCAGCCACTCGTCGTTGCGCTTTATGAAGGGGTCGATGAAATCGGCCTTCTCCCGTATCCATTGCACTTGCTTCTTCAATTCTTCATCTTCCATCTTGCCTGCCATCGTTTCCTCGAACTGCGCTGCATAATCGCGAATCATCGCAGCGGCTCTGGCGCGGTCGGCGTTAAACAGCAGCTTGCGCAATAGCCCTCTTTCTTCATTCCGCCGCTCTTCAATCCGGGCCTGCTCTTCGGCTTCGAGGCGCTTTTTTTCTTCCTCTTGACGTTTCCTCTCCTCCTCCTGTTTGCGGCGCTCTTCCGCAAGCTTGCGCTCCACTTCTGCCTGATCCCGTTCGTCGGCAATCTCGCCCAGAACTTCAATTATGCGCTCAATCTTGTCTTCGATGCTCGTGTGCTCCGTGTCCTGGGCTGCGCAGCGCTCATGATTCCAGCTGTAACAATGATCTCCCCGGTCGCATACAAACTTCAGCCGGCCGCTGCCAACCAGGGTGCTGCTTTCGAAAGGCTTCTCTCCGGGGATGCGCCGGTTGATTTCCTTCAGCTGGACTCTGATTTCGTAGTTCCTGACCAGGAAATAACTTGTGCAACTAGGATAGTAAATGTTCTTGCTTTTGGTTATCTTAAGATGGTAGCCTTTGGCCTCGGCGGCTTTCCAGATAGTGGAGAAAACGCGCAGGGCCCGGTCTTCCTGTTCTTGACTGACCGTGATATCCAACCACTTGTCGGGTGTGTTCTTATAAGGGTTTTTCTTGCTCCAGGGATTATCTTTTCGGTAGTTTTGTTCCCGAAGTTTCGCCTTTGTGTCGAGGATGACAGGGTCTTTGGCAATTAATTTTTCGGGCACTGTATAGATGGTTGCCGGTTCTTCCTGCGGCAACTCGCGAGGCGGGTATTTGCCCGGCTTTGATTCTCCTGCCGGCGACGGTTCCCCGGATCCTCCCGCCGCTGTATCGGCCGTCGCCGTAGTTTGAACGGGCTTTGCTATCTTTTTGCGCCGCCGCTTTATATAGTCTTCAGTATGTATCGGTCCCTCTTTATCCGATGGGGGCAGCGGAGTCTTTTGCGGATTCCTGTCATAGATGATTCCGGTCCAATAGGTGCTGGGTGGCTTCGGGATGTTATATTCACCGCAGAGTTTATGCAACTCCTGCTGCTTCAGACCGAGTGCTTTCTCTGTTTTGCCCACTCCGTCGGTCCAGAGCATTTCGTACAATTGTTCGCGGGTGAGATCCATGGCGCTATCTTCTATAATATGTGTAAGAGGATGCCATCTTCACCTTGGATTCTTCAACCCATTTAATCAATTCATCCTCAAAGAAATAGACATTGTGCTCACGCTTGTAGTGAGGTATGTTCCGTTCATCTACCAACCGTTTCACTGTTCCGACTTTCATCTGAAGGATTTCAGCCGCCTGCTCCATCAGGATGGGCCGGTGCTTGTTGACGCCCAATCCCAGCTGCTTCTCCATCTTGTCCAGCGTAGCCCGCATTTCGGCGACTTCGTTAATAAGGTAACCTACAGCCTTTGGAACCGTTTTCTCTGTCAGTTCCAATTGTTCGATTTCATTTATTTCTTCCATGTTATTGTGATTTAAGGAGTGTCGTTCAGGGGGTGCTCCTCAAATATGCGAGCCGTTCCTGCTCCGGGAATTTTTCTATGGCATAACGGAGGGCGGTGCGGGGCATGGTCAAGTAACGTGGGCTGGAGGATCCTTTCAGATATGCCTCCAATGCCGCTTTGTCACGTTTCCCGGCCTCGCGGAGCAGCCAGCCGACGGCTTTTTGGATAAGGTCATGGGGGTGGTGAAGAAGTATGTCGGCTATGGCGAATGTGTCTTCCAGTTGTCCGTGACGAATGAATGTCATGGTGCTGACTATGCCGATGCGCTGCTCCCATATTGTTTTGCCGTTCCTTGCCAGATTGTACAGGATGCCCCGGTCTTTGTCCATAAGCCACTCGCCCAGAAGGGGATAGCATGAAAGGTCCACCAGGTCCCAGTTGTTGATATACCGGGTGTGGTTGAGGTAAAAGTTTATGCATTGCTGCCGGAGGTCTCCGGCCCGGCCGGTGACTGAATTCTGCTTTGTGCTCTTCTTCGCATGCCGGAATATCTCCACCAGCGCCAGCAGGGCCGCCAGGCGCACTTCGTGGTACTCGCTGCGAATGCATTCTTCCAGTTCTGGGAAGCCTCCTCCGTCACCTCTTCCGTCGTCTGCTCCATCGCCTCCTCTGTCACCACCTCCGTCGCCTGCTCCTTCGTGCCCGCTCCCTGGCGTGCCAAGGGATTTCCAGCACTCCTTCACCACCTCCCGTGTCACCGGCACCTTGATTCCCAGGAACTTATCGCCTTCGCCGTACTGTCCGGGCCCCGTCTTGAAGAACCGTGACAGCCCCGCCACCTGCGACGGGTCGGCATGTGAAAGCATAGCTGATAGCAGTTTGTTCATAATAAACTAAATACTCGCTTTGACAAAAATAGTTATAGTTCATGTCATTATCAAATTCCGTGGAATTATTAGGATAATTATCAACTTATTCTCATATTTGTAGAAAGGCCGGCCCGGGGTCTCCGGGTTATTGTAAATGTGTTTGATTATGAGGAGATTATGGCTTGTTACAACGGCTCATCTGGAAGAGGGGCTTTGGTTTAGGGACGAGGAAGATTTCAAAGTGGCAATGAACTTCGTAGCCATTCAGGCGCATTATGGAAAGGTTGTGGTATTGGCATTTATCCTGATGTCCAACCATGTCCATTTTGTTCTGAGAGGTTCGAAGGAAGATGTTATTGAGTTTATGCTTGCGTTCAAACACCGGTATTCTTTGTATTTCAGAAGAAAATATGGGATAAAAGAATTATTGCGGGAGAACGATGTGAATCTGGTGGAAATACCGATAGAGGACGAGGCGCCAGAACGTGCGATAGCCTATGTTCTGATGAATTGCGTGGCGGCAAATATCTGCTCGCATCCGAGTCAGTATCCGTGGGGAACAGGAAATGTGTTCTTCAATTCCGCCCCTGTTACCGGAAAAAACATAGGAAGCTTTTCCATGCGGGCGCTAAAGCGTTTGCTGCACAGCAACTGCGAGACCCTTCCCGGGAATTGGATTGTAAGTACCGACGGTTATATCCTGCCGCAGAATTATGTGGATGTCAAGGCCGTAGAGGCCTGCTTCCGTTCTCCCAAGCGTATGAATTACTTTCTGATGAATTCGTCAAAGGCAAAGAAAAGGATTGATTCTGAAGACCATATTCCGGCCTTTCGTGATCAGACAATAATTGCTACACTTCCAGATTTATGTATGAGTCTTTTCGGCCGCCGGTCATATGCTGATCTTCTGCCTGAAGAGCAGACAGAATTGGTTCGACAAATCCGCTATCGTTTCAGCGCCAATGTGAATCAAATTGCCCGCGTATGCGGCATTTCGTACGACGAGGCGGCCAGAAAGATGGACGCAGCCTAAGCTGGTGGCGCACTTAACGTCCCCAATCACCGGACGTTAAGTGCAAAAACGGGCTAAAATGCACTTGTCGTCCCCAATCCCCGGACGTTAAGTGCACCGAGATTTTTTCTTATCTTTGCGTTCTGACAAGATGGGGAAGTTTATAGTCGATTTATCCAATTTCATTTGCGGCTATCCGCTGTTCTTCTGGCTGATGGGCGGCGGGATATTCTTGTTCATACGGTCCAGGGCCGTGTCGCTCCGGTATGTGGGGGATGCGGTGCGCTCGCTGCGCATCTCCCAGACGGGGGAGGGCCAGATTAGTTCTTTCCAGGCGCTCATGGGGGCTGTCAGCGCCACCGTGGGCATGGGCAATATCGCCGGCGTGGCCATCGCCATCGTGGTGGGCGGGCCCGGCGCCATTTTCTGGATGTGGGTGAGCGCCCTGCTGGGCATGTCCACGAAGTTCTTCGAGGGAGCCCTGACCATAATGTATAAAGGTCGGACCCGTGAGGGAGAAGTCCGCGGCGGCCCCATGTACGTCATCATGGAGGGCCTTGGCAAGCGTTTCAAGCCGCTGGCCGTGCTGTTTGCCTGCGCCGGTTGCATAGGCTGCCTGAGCATGGTGCAGGCGAACCAGATGGTGGAAGCGGTGCTCTCCTTCGTCCCGGGCGGCGGCAGTTTCTGGCTTCGCCTCGGACTCGGGGTGTTCATCACCGTCGTGGTGGCGGCAGTGATACTTGGAGGCATCAAAAGCATCTCCAACGTGGCCACCAAGATAGTCCCGGCAATGGTCGTGACCTACTTCCTTCTTGTGCTTGCCGCCATAGTGCTTAACCACCATCTGCTGCCGCAAGTGTTCGTGAAGATTTTCAAGGGCGCTTTCAGCCTGGATGCAGGCATCGGGGGGCTTATAGGAGTGGCGATTACGGGCGCGCGGCGTGCGGTTTTCGTCAACGAAGCGGGAGTCGGTACGGCAATGATGATGCACGGCGCTTCCCGCAACGCCGAGCCGGTGCGGGAGGGATTCGTGGCCATGCTCGAGCCCGCCATAGATTCCGGCCTGGTGTGCACCCTGACGGCGATCCCCATCATAATGGCCGACTGCTATCACATCGAGGCAATGAAGGGGCTCGGCGTGGCCCTCTCGTCATACGAGGTGCTTATTCCGTACGTTGGTAAGTATGTCCTTCTGCTGCTTGCGGTGGTGTTTGCCTTTTCTACCATGTTCTCATATTCCTACTACGGCCGTCTCTGCACCGAGTTCCTGTTCGGCGCACCTGCAGCCAGGTACTACGAGGTGTTCTATCTCCTTATGTTACTGGTGGCCAGCTTGGTAACGGTAGATGTAGTGATCAGCCTGGAGGACATCGCCTTCGCATTCATGTCCGTACCAACGCTGTTTGCAATATTCAAACTGTCGCCCAAGGTTCTGGCAGCTTTGAAGCAGTACAAGGGCTAACTCTTAAGTTCCAGCAGCACCACCGTGCCGTCCATGGCGGATGCCAGGATGTATGTGCGGCCCCTTTCAGTCCATGTTTCGAGCGGATTGACGAGGGCTGCAGATATTTTGTGTATCCATTGCAGCGAGCCGTCGGAGAGCGACAGTCCGAAGAGGTTGCCCTTGTCGGTAGGCGTAAGTACGTTGCCCCCTGTTTCTGCCAGCGGCGTAGGACCTATTTCGTAACGGGTTCCGTTGGGCACTCGCCACAGAAGTGCCGTATCGGGGAGCTCCGGCGTGTCCGGGACGGCGACATCGGCCCTGAAGGCATAGGACGAATTGAACATGGTCTTTACCAGCACCGTGCTGCCGTCGGACGACAGGCCAATGGCCTCCCTGCCCCCGTCGACCCGGAAGAGTTCCTTCCCGCTGCGAGCGTCAAGCGCATATACCTTGCGGTCAGGTACGGCGATGAAGATGCGTCCCGCCGATTTGACGGGCCAGGTGGCGGCAGGGGAGTACATGCGCGACTGCCTGCCGCTGTGCCATACCCACTGGAGTGTACCGGTGCGGGTGTCGAGCGAATAGAGACGTCCGGACCAGCTGCCGAACACAACCTGCTCATCGTCCACCATCGGGCGGCATTCCACGAATCCTTCCACTCCCTCATACTGCCAGACGGAGGCCCCTGTCTTGAGGTCCAGCGCCCTGAAAATACCGTCTGAGGCGCCGATGTAGACGCGGCCGTTGTGTACTACGGGCGATGCCAGCACCGATTTGCCGGCGCGCACGCTCCAGCGTATCTTGCCGTTGCGTGAGTTGAGGGCATAGATGCATCCGTCGGTGCAGCCGAATACCAGTATGTTGCCGCTTACGGCGGGCGTTGAGAAGATCTTGCCCGGAAAGTCCCTGCTCCACAAGCGTTTGCCGTCGCGGATACGGATGCACCTCACGCTGCCGGCGGCGGTGGCGTACCAGGCGCGGGAGCCCTTGCGTGCAAACCCCGAGACGATATTGGCATTGTCCTGAAACTTCCAAAGTTCCCGCACCTGAGGGTAGCGGTCGTTGACATCGTAGCGCAGCCAGGGGTAGGATGCGGGAAGGCCGTGTGCATCATATTCTACGGTATCCTTGACGGGCGCGAGCCGGGCGGAGTACCAGTGGATGACATCCACGGCGCCGTCAGGATGGAGACGCCGCTCGCACACGCTAACGCTGTCCGCCCATACGCTGAAGACATTGTAGCCTGCCGGCTTGTTCTTGTCCGTGAGCGACGAGCGTCCCAGTACCGCCGGGATTCCGTCATAGTTGAGTGCGCGGTTCTGGTGCCAGTGCCCGCCTATTTCGAATTGTACGCCGGCTCTCTTGAGCGCGCGGGTA
>JAFZBM010000190.1 GCA_017561765.1 Bacteroidales bacterium
GCCAGGGTATATTTGCCTTCTATGATTCTCTTGAGCCGCTCAAGGGGTATGTGTTCGGTGGAGATGTAGTGAATCATTTCGTTTTCAGAGCATTATGTATCAGATTGTCGTCGGCTTGGTTGGGGAGGGTGATGCGGAGTCCCGGGGTTCTGGCCATCTCCCTTTCGATTGCGGTGCGCGCTCCCTGATTGCGGGCCCAGCTGCGACGGGCGATGCCGTTGTTCACGTCCCAGAACAGCATCTCCCGTATGTGGCGGGCGGAGTCGTCGCTGCCGTCTATAACCATTCCGAATCCTCCGTTTATGACTTCGCCCCAGCCTACGCCTCCGCCGTTGTGGATGGATACCCAGGTCGCCCCGCGGAATGCGTCGCCTATAACGTTTTGTATGGCCATGTCCGCTGTGAACTGTGAGCCGTCATATATATTTGAAGTCTCGCGGAAGGGGGAGTCGGTGCCCGAAACATCGTGGTGGTCGCGTCCCAGCACTATGGGCGCCTTGATTTCACCCTTCCTGATAGCTTCGTTGAATGCCAGGGCGATTTTTGTGCGGCCCTCGCAGTCGGCATAGAGTATGCGTGCCTGCGAGCCCACCACCAGGCGGTTGCGGCCGGCTTCGCGTATCCACCGTATGTTGTCGCGCATCTGTCCTGCAATCTCTTCGGGGGCAGTGCTTGAAATCTCGGTAAGAACTTGAACTGCAAGCTCATCCGTTTTGGCCAGGTCTGCAGGGTCTTCGCTCATGCATACCCAGCGGAAAGGACCGAAGCCGTAGTCGAAATAGAGGGGGCCCATAATGTCCTGTACGTATGACGGATAGCGGAATCGCCCGTCGGGCAGCAGCACGTCGGCGCCCGCCCTGGAACTTTCAAGCAGGAAAGCATTGCCGTAGTCGAAGAAATACATACCCCGGTCCGCCAGTTTGTTGATGGCGGCAACCTGTCTGCGCAGCGACGCTTTAACTGCTTCCTTGAAGCGCTCCGGTTCTTCCGCCATCATGCGCTTTGACTCTTCAAGGCTGTAGCCGGCGGGGTAGTAGCCGCCCGCCCAAGGATTGTGGAGAGAGGTCTGGTCCGAGCCCAGGTCGACGTTGATCCCGTCTGCGGCAAGGCGTTCCCACAGGTCCACTATGTTTCCGATATATGCCAGCGATACGATTTCCTTGCCGTCGACCGCTTTGCGTATGCGCGGTATCAGTTCGTCCAGGCTCTCGTGGAGCTCATCCACCCAGCCTTGCTCGTAGCGCTTGCGAGCAGCTTTGGGGTTGATTTCGGCGGTCACGCTCACCACTCCGGCAATGTTGCCCGCCTTGGGCTGTGCGCCCGACATGCCTCCCAGGCCTGCGGTCACGAACAGCATTCCGCTCCGGTCGTCACCGCTTATCCCTCTCTTTTTCAACTGCTTCCGTGCGGCGTTCATGACAGTGATGGTGGTTCCGTGCACTATGCCCTGGGGGCCTATGTACATGTAGGAGCCGGCGGTCATCTGCCCGTACTGCGACACTCCGAGCGCGTTGAACTTCTCCCAGTGGTCCTGTTTGGAGTAGTTCGGTATTACCATGCCGTTGGTCACTATCACCCTGGGCGCATCCTTGTGCGACGGGAACAAGCCCATCGGATGTCCGGAATACATTGCCAGGGTCTGTTCTTCCGTCATGGTGGCCAGGTACTGCATCGTGAGGCGGTATTGCGCCCAGTTCTGGAAGATGGCGCCGTTGCCTCCGTAGATTATCAGCTCATGCGGATGCTGGGCGACACGCGGATCCAGGTTGTTCTGTATCATCGCCATGATTGCCGCTGCCTGCCTGCATTTGGCGGGATACTCGTCGATGGGCCTTGCGTACATTTCATAGGACGGACGGAACCGGTACATATAGATTCTGCCGTACTGGCGCAGCTCTTCGGCGAATTCCGGTGCAAGAACGGCATGATGACGTGCGGGGAAGTATCGCAGGGCGTTTCGCAGCGCGAGAGCCTTCTCTTCGTCGCTGAGAATGTCTTTGCGCCTGGGTGCGTGGTTGATTGAAGTATCGTAGGCCTTAGGCTCCGGGAGCTGCTCCGGAATGCCTGCAAGTATCTCTTGCTGGAATTCGTTCATCATATATTGATATTGTTTTCAACAGCGGCCAGGACTTCTTTTTCCAGCTTCAGCGCCTCTGCTTCTATTTCGTCGGCGCGCTTGAGCAGGGGAGCGGCGGCGCTCTTGTCCGTCAGTCCGGCTGAATTGATGCGTACATTAAGGCGTGCGCCCCTTATGCCAGCCATGGCGGCAAGGGCGGCGACACCGGCGTCGGAGGCTGATGCGGGGTTGCCCTTGAGTGCCATTTCGAGGGCGAGCGGGAGGGCCTTCAGCGAGGCTTCCATGGTGCGCAGGGGCACGGAGGCTGCGTACAGGGTGGCTGCTTCCAATGCGGCGGCGCGGGCGGCCTTTTCCTCATCAGTGCCCTTCGGCAGCGAAAGTGCGTCCATTATGCGGTTGAATGCCGCCGTGTCTTCGTCTACCAGGGCGATGAGTTCGGTAATCAGAGCCTGTCCCTTTTCCGCTACATCGGAGAACTCTTTCCAGCGATCGTCCCATCCGCGCTTGTGGGAGGACAGGTTGGCGACCATGGTTGCGAGGGCTGCGCCCAGGGCTCCCATCGTGGCAGATACCGACCCACCTCCAGGAGCCGCCGATTCGGATGCGGTTTCGATGGCGAAGTCCTTGACGCTCATACGCACGAGCCTCTCGCGGACCGCCGCCTCTTCGGGGTCCTCCATCAGGTATTCTATGACCTTCTCCCTTGGATTGAAGGGCTTGAGGTCATCGAGCGACATGGACTTTACGGCGATTTTGATTATTTCATCTTCGGAGATACCCATCGAACGCTGCTGCTTTTCGAGATAGAACTTGCCGGCGTCAAGCAGCACTTTTTTCGGCACAAGGCCGACGATCTCGGCTCCGGTGACGCGCATGCCCCTGGCCGCTGCGGCGCGGCTGACCTCCTCATAAGCGACATGCAGCGGGGTGGCGGCAATGTCGGTGATGTTCATGGATACCTGGGCGATTCCGTATTCATCTATGTACCAGCCGATCGCCTTGCATCCCTTGAGGGTGCCGGGTATCCAAATCTGCTGGCCGTTTTCATCTTTCAGAAGTTTTCCGGTAAGCGAACCGCCCTCCCTGGCCTTGCGTCCTTTTTCGCGCACGTCGAAGGCAATGGCCATCGCTCGGCGGGTTGACGTCGTGTTGAGGTTGTAATTGACTGCAATGAGGAAGTTGCGTGCGCCTACGTTGGTGGCTCCGGTGCGGGCTACGGTTTCGTTCCAGCCGTCGCCGAAGTCGGGCTTCCGCGCCGGGTCGGACATTTTATCCGGCAGCGCTTCATATTCTCCGGCCCTGCATACGGCAAGGTTGCGCCTCTCTTCTCTGAAGGCCGCGGCTTCATAGCAGTAGCAGGGTATGCCGAGTTCCTTGAAAAGGCGTTCCGCGAGCCCGCGGGCCAGTTCCGCGCATTCTTCCAGGCTTATGCCGGACACGGGGATAAGCGGCAGGACGTCGGTGGCGCCGCTGCGGGGATGCGCTCCGTGATGATGTCTCATGTCTATCAGTTCCGCCGCCTTGGCCGCACCCCGGAAAGCCGCTTCCAGAACCGGCTCCGGTTCACCTACAAAAGTAACGACTGTGCGGTTGGTTGCCTCGCCCGGATCGACATCCAGGACTTTCACTCCTTCCACCGAGGCTATGGATTCCACTATACGGTCTATGACCTGACGGTCGCGTCCCTCGCTGAAATTGGGGACGCATTCAATAATTCGTTTCATTTACGGTTATCAGTTTTATCCTCAAATATAGCCAGATTTTTACTCATTCAAAACATTTTTGTACTATATTTACGGAGTAAAACTAACCGCGTAGATGAAAAACATACTTCGTTATCTGACTACTTTCAAGTTCTGGAAGGAGTTATTCATAATGACACTTGGCATGGCGATAGCGGCCGCCGCCGTGTATTACTTTATGATTCCCAGCAAGTTGGTACTCGGTTCCATTTCCGGTCTCTCCATCGTCATCTCCAACCTTTTCGGAATGGCAGGGATTACGGTAAAGGTTTCGGTGGTGGTCATGGCCATAAATGCCATTTTGCTCATCCTTGCCTGGATACTGATAGGCAAGGAGTTCGGGGCCAAGACCGTATATACGGCAATGATTCTCGGACCATTGCTGGAGTTCTGGGAGAAAGTGCTGCCTTATGAGAAACTTATCGAGCCCGGCATGAACTCGGTCATGGGAGATCCTCTGCTCGACCTGGTGTGTTTCGTGCTGGTAGTCAGCATTTCCCAGACCATTTTGTTCCACATCAACGCTTCCACCGGCGGACTGGACATCCTGGCCAAGATAGTAAACAAGTATCTCCATTTCGATATAGGCGTCTCTGTCACAGTGGCGGGAGCCATAATCTGTTGCTCCGCTTTTGCCATTAATCCTTTCCGTATGGTCGTTACGGGTCTGGTGGGAACGTGGCTTAACGGCCTTGCCATCGATTATTTCACGGCCAGCATCAACAAGCGCAAGAGGGTGTGCATCATTTCCAAGGATTCGGAACGGCTGCGCCAGTACATAATCGGGACCTTGAAACGGGGCTGCAGCCTTTACGATGTCAAGGGAGGCTACAGCGGGGAAGTGAACGTGGAAATCCAGGCCCTGCTGACACAGGATGAGTTCGCCAACCTGATGGACTTGATACGCAACGAGAAAATAGAGGCGTTCATTACCGCCGGCAACGTAAGCGAGGTTTACGGTCTGTGGAACAAACCCAAGCACAGGAAGTACAATCTTTGATTTTGTCGGAAAATTGTTTTATTTTTGAAAGTTTGAAGAAAGTATAGAAAATGAAAAAGCTTGTTGTATTATTCTGCGCCGCATTGCTTGCGCTGTCCGCCGTGAGTTGTAAGAAAGTGGATCCGGACCTTCCGACCATCAACTGGGCTTCCAATCCTTCTTTCGCCCAGCAGGAGCTTGCTCCCGGGCTGGACGGGGCCATTTCCTTGTCCGCGCCAGCCAAGATTGACGCGCTTACCATAACCCTTGTTCTTGGTGACTACGCCATACTTGCCAATCCGAAAATCGGCGTGACGTCCAATAAGGGCAGCGGCTCGAAGAATCCCGTGTTCGATGTGGTTGACGACAGCACCGTAGCCTCTTTCCTCCAGGGCCTTGGAATGAGCGCCGGGTCGGGCCTGCGCGGGAAAACCCTCGCCAACCTGAATCTGGTCGATATTCTGGAGTCTTTGATTGAGGGGCAGCCGGTACAGAACAATACCAGCTTCAGCATGAAGATTGATCTCAAGGACCAGGCAGGACACAGCGTGAGCAATACCGCCAAGTTCCATTTCACCTCCGCGCCGGAGTTCTTCTGGGACGGCAATGCCGCCTTTGGCGTCGTCGACCTGAATTCCGCGGCCGTTGCTTCGAAAATCCGCATCAGCGCCCCCGGCAAGATCGAAAAACTGACCATCACCCTTGAGAACGGCGCCGACGCCAAACTTGTGTCTTACATTCAGAACCGTACCACCGGCAAGTCCACGGTGATAGACCTCGTCAATGACGAGCTGGTGGCTACCTCCTTCAAGTCCTATTTCCCTGCCGGCAGCGCCGTCAGCGGCAAAACCGACGTCTCTCTTGACTTCAGTTTCATGTACGACCTGAAGTACGACTTGGGGGCTTCCACCATTGTCTTTACCATTCTTGCGGCAGACAAGAACGGCAAGGAAACGACTGCGCTGGTCAAGTTCAAGAAATAGGCTCCCCGCCTATTTCCTGAACCATCCGAGCGACTTGGAGCAGAGCTCC
>JAFZBM010000191.1 GCA_017561765.1 Bacteroidales bacterium
CGATGGAACACCGGGTATTTGGGGAGCAACCGCCCCTCCCGCCGCCTAAAGTGACGCCATGGCGGCTTTGAAGACCTCGTCGGTCTGGAGGTAGAGGTGGTAGAAGGCGTTGTCGCCGAGCTGGGAGTAGCGGCCGACGAGAGCCCGCACCTGGGTCATCATGTACTGTTTCTCCACGCTCCATTCGGAGGCGGTGGGACTGAGGCCGTCCTTGCTGCGGGCGAAATTCAGGAAACCGGTTTCCAGTCCGGCTCCGTCAAGGTACTTGATCAGGGTGCCGTAATCATCGATCGCCTGCAGTTCCGCCCTGTGATTGTCGAAGAAGGCCGAAGCGAAACGCATAGGGGTTGCCTTCTTGTTACAGTTAATATAGAATGACTCTACCTTAGTGGTGTCGATGGGCACGAAGACATCGGGGATGATACCTCCGTTGGCCACGTCCATACTGTCGGCCGCCAGCATCTCCCCGCTCTCGTATCGACGGTAAACCTCATAGGCATAATCATCCGAATACGGCTTCTGGATACAGCGTCCGGAAGGGGTGTAGTATCGGGCAACTGTGATACGCAGTCCAGAACCGTCGGTAAAATAAACTGGCTCCTGAACAAGGCCCTTGCCGAAGGTGCGGCGCCCGACGAGCACTCCCCTGCCGTTGTCCTGAATGGCTCCGGCAAAGATTTCGCTCGACGAAGCAGTGCCGTCGGAGACCAGGAGAGTGAGCCCGATATCGCGAAGCTTGCCGTTCCCGTCGGCCTTATACTCCTCGCGCTTGCGGTGAAGCCCCTCCATATAAACTATCAGCTTGCCACGGTCGAGGAACATGTTGCTCAGTATCAGCGACTGGTCGAGGAAGCCACCGCTGTTGTCGCGCAGGTCCACGATCAGATGTTTCATACCCATCGATTTCAGCTGTGCGGCGGCCTGTGCGAATTCCTGGGCCGTGGTGCGGGAGAATTTGCTCAGACGGAGGAATCCCGTGGTATCGCTTACCATGAATGCCGCATCCACGGAATGCGTGGGAATCTTGTCCCTGGTGATCTCGAAAGGAATAGTCTCGTCGCCCCGCTTGACCGTCACAATTACCTTGGTACCGGTAGGCCCCTTCATCCGGCGCACCATGCTGTCCTGTGGGAAACGCACTCCGGCAATGGAGGTGGTGTCGACGCTGAGGATACGGTCGCCGGCAAGCATGCCGAGCTTCTGGGCCGGCCCGCCGGGAATAACCTCTATGACGATAGCCGTATCATTGGGCACGTTGAACTGTATGCCTATGCCCGAAAAATTGCCGGACAAGTCTTCGTCCGACTCTTCCAGCCGCTGCGGCGGCATATACACGGAATGAGGGTCGAGAGTTGAGAGGACAGCGTTAGCCGCAGCTTCCGTAACCTTCTGCCGGTCAACCGAATCGACGTAATTCTCATCGACCGTCTGGAGAATGAGATTAAGCTTGCGCCAGTCGTCTGTCCCGACACGAAACGTCCGCGGACGTCCGGCAAACTGATGCATAAGCAGCGCGGCGGAGAGCCCGATGATGACCCCCAGGAGCAATGTAACCAGCGATCCTCTCTTCATCTTAATCTACCTTTTCAACTTCAACACCGGCCCTGACAAGCAGGTCAACGCCGTCGGTCAGGCGGTATTCATCTTTATACACCACCCTCTTGATACCGCTCTGGATGATAAGTTTCGCACATTCGATGCAGGGAGAAGCCGTCACATACAAAGTAGCGCCCAGGCTGCTGTTGCCCGACTTGGCCACTTTGGATATGGCATTCGCCTCGGCGTGAAGCACATAGGGCTTGGTCACGCCGTTCTCCTCGCAGATGTTCTCAAATCCGGAGGGAGTACCATTGTAGCCGTCGGATATAATCATATTGTCCTTCACAAGCAGCGCGCCTACCTGACGGCGCTTGCAGTAGGAATTCTTGGCCCAGATTTCGGCCATTTCGAGGTATCGCTGATCGAATTTTTTCATCGCTGATAAAGGTATCTCTTAATGCTGCGCTTGGGAGTACGTTCGAAATCTTCCGGCAGGAACTCTATCTTGCGTATCTGCGCGTAGCCGGGGAGTTGCTTGTTGATCTCGGGCAGGCAGTCCGTGATACGTGATTTCACGTCATCGGCCTCAAGCCCGTCGTGCTGGGCCTGGCGATAGTCAGGATAAATGAGCGCAGTAAGGGCGCCGTTATCCTCAATCACCAATGACTCAACCACATAGTTCACATTGTTTATGACGGCTTCCAGTTCCTCGGGATAGATGTTCTGCCCTGAAGGACCAAGAATCATGCACTTGGAACGGCCGCGCAGATAGAGATAGCCGTCACCGTCCATCACACCCATATCGCCCGTCTTGAACCAGTTGTCGTTGGTGAAGGCGGCTTTGGTGGCCTGACGGTTGTTGTAATAACCCAGGAAAACATTGTCGCCCTTGACCTGAACTTCGCCGGGTATTTTCATAGGATCGGGGGAATCGATACGTATGGAACATCCCGGGATGGCATAGCCGCAGGAGCCCTTCTTTGTACGGTCCCAATGTGCGTAGGTGATGATGGGGCCGCATTCCGTCATGCCGTAACCGACAGTGAACGGGAACTTTACGCGCCTCAGGAATTGCTCGACCTCGGGATTGAACGCCGCGCCGCCGAGAATGATTTCCTCAAAATTGCCGCCGAATGCCTGTATCAGTCCCTCGCGTATTTTACCCAGCACAATCTGGTCGACTATGGGGATGCGAAGCCAGGTCTTGTGCTTGTCGGCAATAGGTTTTATCTGCGATTTGTAAACCTTTTCGATGATGAGCGGGACTGCGATAATAACGTCAGGATGAATCTCCGAGAAGGCCTTCATTATTATCTTCGGGCTTGGGAGCCTTGTGAGGAAATGCACATGGGCGCCTATAGTCATTTCGAAAAGGAACTCGAACATCATTCCGTACATATGTGCGGAAGGCAGCAGGGCGACCATATTGGATTCGCAGGTCATCTGCGGCTCGGCAGTCTCTCCGGCAAAGCGTATGTTGGTGTACAGCGCCCTGTAGGGCAGCATTACGCCCTTGGAGAAGCCGGAAGTGCCGGAGGTATAATTAATCAGGGCAAGCTCGTCGGCGGAGTCCTCGTAATAATCGAGGCAGTCGGGGGTGAATCCGTTGGGATAGAGACTCTTGAAAGTGGCTGACAGCTGCTCGCGGGCCTGTACGAAGGACTCATCCCGGGCATACAGATAGCTCAGGTTGGACATCTGTACGACCACCTGTATGTTAGGCATTTCGCTTTCGGAAAGGCCCTCCCAGATAGTATCGTCCACAAAGAACACCCTGGCTTCCGAATGGTTGACCAGATAATGTATATTTTCAGCCTTGAATTCATGAAGCAGCGGCACGGGCACGGCACCGTAGGTGGTAGCGGCGAGGAAGCAGACGCCCCAGTTGGCCTGGTTGCGGGAGCAAATGGCCACTTTGTCACCCTTCTGCAGGCCGCAGGCCCGGAAACATATATGGAGATAGGCAATCCGCTTCGCCACATCACAATATTTCAGGGTAATGCCCTGATAATTGGATAGCGCGGCGCGGTCCCAGTTTTCCTTGAAACTCTTCTCAATTAACTTGTTTACCGATTGGAATCCCATATTCTGATACTTTCTTTTGTCCAGTTAAGTTGTTTGTCCGGCGCCCAGGCAACCACTTTGGCGCCTGCGGGCCAGTCCGATGGTTTTCTGCCGGCTACTTTGAAGCTGTCCAGAAGGGCACGGTCGCCGCTGATAAGCCACGATCCGTGACGCATGCAGCAGCTGTCGGCAGAATTGAAAACAGAGCCATACAGAGCACGCACGAAACCTTTGTATGGGTTGGTGACTACACCGTCGGACGAAGCGCTTTTGGACGTCCTGACCATATTAAGCGTGCCCTGGGGCATAATGACACATGCCAGCTCCTTGACGCCCAGTTCCTTTTCCCAGTTCAGGGGATTTTTGCCCGAGGCCTTGCCAAGGGCGGCGATACGTTTCTGGTACGATTCCAGTTCAATCCGGGCGTCAAGCCATTTCTCATAGGCCTCGCGCCATTCGGAAATTGAAGCCACGGGCATGTCAACGATAGCGGATGCTCCTTCCGGGAAAGCGGAAGACAATTTCGAAGGGGCCTCGGGGATGGAGGCGACAAAGTTGGTAAAGTATCTTCCTTCATCGGGACAGAGCGGCCAAAGCTTTGTTCCCGAAACAACCGTCCATTCAGCGGCATCACGCAAAAAAGCTGTAAGGGCCTTCCGGTCCACAGGTCCGAAGACCATATTCTTAAGGCGCACGGCGCCACGGTTGCGCAGTGCAACTGCATCCGCCTGCGGGAGGACGGCCAGAACCTGGTCAAAACCTGGAGCGTCAAGAATCGATGATTCCGCCGCAATGTGCCGGCATGCCACGGTCAGGACGGTAGCTGATTCGCTAAGCAGCAAGGTGTTGTGTGTTTCAAGCGCCACAAGGGTGTTGGCGATCTTGAAAGAATCGGCGAGTGCCATCAAATCATGCACCGCCTCAAGTGTATCGGCGTCACTCTTTCCTGCCTCGATTACAAGGAGCGGGGTTACGGAACCAACGTCACACAGGGCTATTGCCGCGCGGGCACGGGACAGACGGCCATAATCGAGGGAGCGGAGCGACGAAAGCGAATCGACCATACGGTCAAGTCCATGGTCAAGACGACCGAACAGACCAACGCATAAAGCGTCGGAAGGAACGGCTTTCAGCAGTTCGGGAGCACCCTGAACGGCGCCGGTTGCGTTTTCCGCACAAGAATACAGGCCCAGCGACGAAAGAACAGCCAACAGGATTAGTACACACCTACGCATATTGTACAAAAATAGCATTTTTTTCGTAAGTTTGTACTATTCAAACAAACAGAAACGGACTCCCCTGATTTTTCAGGAAAGTCCGCTTGGGTAGCCCCACGAGGAATCGAACCTCGATTTAAAGTTTAGGAAACTTCCGTTCTATCCGTTGAACTATGAGGCCGCGTAGAGGCTGTTACTCAGCGCTCTTTACGATGATCTGACGACCTCTGTAGTAGCCGCACTCAGGGCATACGCGGTGATACATCACCGTGGCGCCGCAATTCGGGCAGGTTGCCAGGGTAGGTACCGGAGCGAAATCGTGGGTACGCCTCTTGTCTCTTCTCTGCTTTGAGAGTTTGTGTTTCGGATGTGCCATTGTTCTATAATTTAAATATTACTATTTGCTTAAAAACTTTATAGTTACAGGGTTGCATTCACCCTCGGGATGGACACGCTGCAGGGGAAGCGCCGTGCATACGTAGTCGTAAATATCCTGACTGAGGTCCAGAGACGAATCATCCGGAGTATAAACTTCCGAGAAGTTTGTCTCGACGTCTAGTTCCAAATCGTCAAGGCAGCGGTCGCAGGGCACTGTAACCTTACCCTCGACGCCGCATTCCACATCCACCGTGGCGCCGTGGTTCACGACCTTGGCCGTGACATCCAAATCTGCCGCCAGAATGTCTGTATTGCCGAATTGTTCAAAGAACTTTACGTCCGCCTTCCAGTTGAACACCGTCCTTCCGGAGGCCAGACCATTCAGTTTAACTATAAAGGGTTGCAAAGGTAATAAAAATTTTAAGTTTTAACAATCTTCCGCGTCACTATTTCTTTTACGGGCAAGCGGATCGAGCAGAATCTTGCGGATTCGCATGAAATGTGGCGTCACTTCCACGAACTCATCGTCCTGAATATACTCCAGCGCCTCTTCCAGCGAGAACTTGATAGCGGGCGGCAATATAATCTTCTCGTCCGACCCGGCGGCACGCACGTTGGTGAGCTTCTTGGTCTTGCAGATATTAATGTTCAGGTCCCTTTCGCGCGTGTGCTCCCCTACCACCTGTCCGCAATAAATCTCCTCTCCAGGTTCCACGAAGAAACGGCCGCGGTCGAGAAGCTTGTTGATGGAGTATGCAATGGCCTCACCGGTCTCAAGCGACACCAGAGAGCCGTTGTTGCGGCGCTCTATCTCCCCCTTGAACGGCTGGTACTCCTTGAAGCGGTGGGCTATTACAGCCTCGCCCTGGGTGGCGGTAAGCAGGTTGGAGCGCAGTCCCATAAGTCCGCGGGTAGGTATTTCGAACTCGAGCAGCGTACGGTCTCCGCGGGGCTCCATCCTGACAAGCGCGCCCTTGCGGCGGGTAGAAATCTCGATTGCCGCGCCTACAAATGCCTCCGGCACCTCTATGCTGAGGTCCTCCACGGGCTCGCAGCGCTGGCCGCCGATAGTCTTGTCGAGCACCTTGGGCTGTCCGACCTGGAGCTCGAATCCCTCGCGGCGCATGGTTTCAATGAGCACGGAAAGATGCAGCACCCCGCGCCCGTAGACTATGAAACTGTCGGCGCTCAGGCCGGGCTTCACGCGCAGGGCAAGATTCTTCTCCAGTTCCTTGTCCAGACGTTCCTTGATGTGGCGAGAGGTCACATATTTGCCGTCCTTGCCGAAGAAAGGTGAATTATTGATGGAGAAAAGCATGCTCATGGTGGGCTCGTCGATGGCGATGGGCGGCAGTGCTTCAGGGAACTCCGGATCGGCAATAGTATCGCCGATTTCGAAGCCGTCAATACCCACTACCGCGCAGATATCGCCGCAATGCACCACATCCACATTGGTCTTCCCAAGCCCTTCGAAAACCATCAGCTGCTTGATCTTCTGCTTCTGGACAATGTCATAGCGCTTGCAAAGGCTGATCTGGGCCCCTGAATGCAGTTCCCCGCGGGTAACACGTCCCACGGCGATACGACCCACGTACGGAGAATACTCCAGCGACGATATGAGCATCTGCGGAGTGCCTTCGACCACCGGCGGCGCCGGAATGACCTCAAGTATGGTATCAAGAAGAGGCGTTATGTTGTCGGTTGGCTTGCGCCAGTCGAGCGACATCCACCCCTGTTTGGCCGAGCCGTACACGGTGGTGAAGTCAAGCTGCTCCTCCGACGCATCCAGATTGAACATCAAGTCAAAAACCTCCTCCTGCACCTCATCGGGGCGGCAGTTGGGCTTGTCGACCTTGTTGATGACCACTATAGGCTTCTTGCCCATCGATATGGCCTTCTGCAGCACGAACCGTGTCTGGGGCATGCAGCCTTCGAAAGCATCGACCAGCAGCAGCACGCCGTCGGCCATATTGAGCACCCGTTCCACCTCTCCTCCGAAGTCGCTGTGTCCGGGAGTGTCAATGATATTGATCTTGACGCCCTTGTAAATAACCGACACGTTCTTTGCAAGGATGGTTATGCCCCTCTCGCGTTCCAGGTCGTTGCTGTCGAGTATAAGCTGCCCAAGGTTCTCCGGCTGGCGCACCAGATTGGCCTGATAAATCATTCGGTCCACCAGGGTGGTCTTGCCGTGGTCTACGTGGGCGATAATCGCTATGTTTCTAATCTCCTGCATCTTTTCTCAAAAAAAGGTTGGCCTTGCAGACCAACCTTTTCTATAGACTGGATAATGAAGTCAATTATTTGGCGAGCAGAACGGTAGCACGGTTCTTCTCAGGAATCCTGGAGATGCGCTCGGTGTCACCGTACCAGTAGGTCTCGATACGTGAAGGATCGATTCCTGCTGCTTCCAGAGCCTCCTTTACGATGTTGGAACGATTCTCGGAGAGCACCCAGTTGCCGTCGGGAGTACCGGTCTCCTTATCAGCGAAGGAGCAGAGGACTGCCTTGGTGTTAGGATCCTTCTTGAGTTTCTTGAGGAGGTTGTTGATCTTGTAGCGCTCCT
Source organism: Bacteroidales bacterium (assembly GCA_017561765.1). Classification (GTDB taxonomy): domain Bacteria; phylum Bacteroidota; class Bacteroidia; order Bacteroidales; family UBA932; genus Cryptobacteroides. Next base: position 7,765 of record JAFZBM010000191.1, read on the forward strand.
GGTTGCGGATATCGTACTTGCCGATCACATAGTAAACCACGTTGCTGGACTTCTTGGCTGCATCGATAGCATCCTGGAGAGCCTGTGCACGGGCGGCCTCTGCAGCGGCCTTTGCTGCGGCTTCCTCTTCGGCTGCCTTTGCTGCGGCTTCATCATCTGCGGCCTTCTTGTTCTTGCGGGCATTCTCGACAGCGTCGTTCAGAGCCTGGGTACCGGCCTTGATGGCATCAAGATCCTTGGCGGCGATAGCGTCCTGGAGAGCCTTGATAGCATCGTTGATGGCGGCCACATCCTCAGGGATGAAGTCATTCTCTTCGAGAGCTTTCTTGGCGTTCTCAATGGCCTTCTTGGCAGCCTCTATTGCATCGGCGAGTTCCTTGTCAGCGCGAGCCTGTGCGGCGGCGGCCTGTGCGGCAGCGGCGGCAGCGGCGGC
>JAFZBM010000192.1 GCA_017561765.1 Bacteroidales bacterium
AAGTCCGGAGAGGCACTTCCTGCGCAGCTGCGTCGACCTTGCCCGTGCGGAAAAACGCCAGCTGCGGGAGTTTCTCGATCTGGCGACGGCTCCAGCCTTTTTCGATGGCGCGCGTGAGCTGCAGCATGGGCTTCTCCCCCATGCCGTAGCAGAGCCAGTCGGCGCCGGAGTCGACCAGTATGGAAGGCATCAGGCGGTCGTCCCAATAATCGTAGTGGGTAAGGCGCCGGAGCGACGCCTCGACGCCTCCTATGACTATCGGCACGTCCGGCCATAACTGCTTGAGTATCTTACAGTAAACGGTCACGGCACGGTCGGGTCTTGCGCCCGCCTTGCCTTCTGGAGTGTATGCGTCGTCATGCCGCAGGCGCTTGGCCGCCGTGTAATGGTTGACCATGGAATCCATGGCCCCGGCATTGACGGCGAAATACAGCCGCGGAGCGCCCAGCTTGCGGAAATCGCGAAGGTCGTCGCGCCAGTTCGGCTGTGGCACCACCGCCACCCTGTAGCCGGATTTCTGCAGCCATCGGGATATACATGCCGTACCGAAACTCGGATGGTCCACAAAGGCGTCTCCCGTAAAAAAGATGACGTCTATGTAGTCCCATCCGAGTTTCTGTACCTCCTTGACGGAGGTGGGGAACATATAGTCCTGAGGCTGAATCACATTCTTTCAGGCAATTCGATACCAAGTATGCCCATGGCCTTTCGCAGCGTCGCGGCCAGCGTGTCGATAAGCGCCAGCCTCATCGAGAGCAGCGAGGGTTCGGGCTCCTTGAGTATGGGAGTTTCGTGGTAATACTGGTTGAATTCCTTCGCCAGGTCGTAAGCGAAATTGGCGATGAGCGCCGGAGAGTAAGCGGCCGCGGCCTCCCCCACTTTCTGGGGATAAGTCGCGATGAGCTTTACGAGACGTATCTCTTTGGCACTCAGCACGCTGTCGTCGGATACGGAGGCGCTTGCACCGGCCTCGGCAGCCTTTCGGAGTATGCTGCAGATGCGGGCGTGAGTGTACTGGATGAAGGGGCCGGTATTGCCGTTAAAGTCGATGGATTCCTTGGGGTTGAAGAGCATCTTCTTCTTGGGATCCACCTTGAGTATGAAGTACTTCAGAGCCCCCAGTCCAATCATCCGATAAAGTCTTTCCTTTTCTTCATCGGCAATGCCTTCGAGCTTCCCGGACTCTTCGCTGGTGGCTTTCGCCTCCTGGTACATCTTTTCGATGAGATCGTCGGCATCGACCACCGTTCCCTCGCGGCTCTTCATCTTGCCCTCGGGCAGTTCCACCATGCCGTAGCTGAGGTGGAAAATCTGGTCGGCCCAGTCGAAACCGAGCTTCTTGAGCACGAGCTTGAGTACCTGGAAATGGTAGTTCTGCTCGTCACCCACCACGTACACATGGGAATCGAGTTTGTATTCGGAGAAGCGGCGCTCGGCGGTTCCGAGATCCTGCGTCATATAGACGGAAGTGCCGTCGGAGCGGAGCAGAAGCTTGCGGTCGAGGCCGTCGGCCGTGAGGTCACACCACACGGAACCGTCGGGGTCCTTCACCAGCACGCCCATATCCAAACCTTTCTGTACCAGCTCCTTACCTAACAGATAGGTATCGTGCTCATAGTAGGTGCGGTCGAAGCTGATGCCCAGTGCCTTGTAGGTCTGGTCAAATCCTTCGAACACCCATCCGTTCATCTTCTCCCAGAGTTCCCGCACATGCGGGTCGCCTTCTTCCCAGGCCACCAGCATCTTGTGCACGTCATCGATGACCTCCGGGTGCTCCTTCTCCAGTTTCGCATATGCTACGTAGCAGTCGCCTACCAGATGGTCGCCCTTTATGCCGGTGCTCTCGGGAGTTGCGCCGTTGAAGAGCTTCTCCCAGGCGTACATGCTTTTGCAGATATGCACGCCGCGGTCGTTGACGAGGGTGGCCTTGATCACCTCATCGCCCGCCGTCTTGAGCAGTTCGGACACGCTGGCGCCCAGCAGGTTGTTTCGTATGTGACCGAGATGGAGGGGCTTGTTGGTGTTGGGGGAAGAGAACTCCACCATCACGCGCCTGCCGGTGGAAGGGAGGACGCCGAATGATTTGTCCGCCTCAATCTCCTGCAGGCTCTCACGCCAATAGACATTGCTCAGGCTCAGGTTCAGGAAGCCCTGGACCGCATTGAAAGAGCTGATCTCCGGGCAGTTGGCCACGAGCCACTCCCCTATCGCCTGCGCCGTGACGGCCGGAGCCTGGCGGGACGTGCGCAGCAGCGGGAACACCACCAGAGTGAAGTCGCCTTCAAAGTCCTTGCGGGTTATCCCCACCTGCATCACATCGGCGGGAAGCTCCGCCCCGTAGAGGGCTTTCACTGCATCCACCGCCTTGTGCGCTATGAATTGCTCTCCAGTCATCAGCCCAGATAAGATTTGAGAAGTTTGCTGGCCGATGGCTTCTTGAGTTTGCGTATGGCTTTTTCCTTTATCTGACGTACACGCTCGCGGGTGAGGTCGAGACGCTCGCCAATCTCCTCGAGTGTCATTTCCTGGCATCCGATGCCGAAGAAACTCTTGATGATCTCGCGCTCACGCGGGGTGAGGATCTGAAGGGCACGCTCGATCTCGGTACTCAGGCTCTCGTTGGTAAGGCCCTTGTCGGCGCTGGGCGAATCGTCGTTGGGGAGAACGTCCAGCAGGGAGTTGTCCTCGCCTTCAACGAACGGATCGTCCACGCTTACGTGGCGGCCGGAGACGCGGAGGGTGTCGGCTATCTTATCCTTGGGCACGTCTATCATCTCGGAGAGCTCTTCAGCGGACGGCTGACGCTCGTTTTCCTGCTCGAACTTGCCCAGGGCCTTGTTTATCTTGTTCAGCGAGCCCACCTGGTTCAGGGGGAGACGCACTATACGGCTCTGCTCGGCAAGGGCCTGCAGTATGCTCTGGCGTATCCACCAGACGGCGTAGGAGATGAATTTGAAACCGCGGGTTTCATCGAATTTCTCGGCGGCCTTGATGAGACCGAGATTGCCTTCGTTTATAAGGTCAGGAAGGCTGAGGCCCTGGTTTTGGTACTGTTTTGCAACCGATACCACGAAACGCAGATTCGCGCGGGTGAGTTTTTCGAGCGCCGCCTGGTCGCCTTTGCGTATACGCTGGGCAAGTTCCACTTCCTCTTCCGGGCTCACAAGCTCTTCGCGGCCTATTTCCTGAAGGTATTTGTCAAGGGAGGCGCTTTCGCGGTTGGTGATAGATTTAGTAATCTTTAATTGTCTCATAGAATTCCTTTGTGTACCATATATACGGCAAATTCCCGTGGAAGTTTCATCCGGGGATTGAAAAAAATTATATACTCAGAAGTTCAGAAATCTTCCAGCATTTTTACAATATCCGAGTATGACTCCCCCAACACCCTGGCAATCTGATTTACATCCGCTTTAAAGTGTACTGAAAGATATTTTATTACCTCCGCTCTCATACTATCCTGCAACTCCGAATAACTGCCGACCCTATATAACGAGTTGCATAGATTTTTTACTCCGCCCAATATAAGTTGGTCAGAGAAAGAAGGTGCAGCACTTTTCTCCATACGCGCACGGGCCTTGGAAGATGTATTCAGAAAATAATCATAGCGCTTAGGGGTCCTGAACAAGGATTCGACAAACTGCACCCTTACAAATGATTGGGGTAATATATATCCTTCATCGCAGATTATGTAATCGTCAGGAAGTTTGACTTTGGTTTTCAGCAATTCTATCATAGCCCTGTCAGAATAATCCCCGACACGCTTGGATGGCAGTTTGTTTCTGTTGAAGAATACCGCCCCGGATCCCCAGGGGTACATTGAAGGGTGTGCGCAAATGTTTGCGGCGACGCAATTCATCTGAACGTAGGCGATGCCTCTAAAAAGAGATTCATCTTCAATTTTAAGTTCACGAATATCTACTTTTATCCGACGAAGAAAGTCTTTACAATTATACTTTCGACAATAATGTCTGCCATACAGCATTTTGAAGCGGTTTATAAAAGCTTCCGCCCCATCCCGGGAGCATTCCAGGACGAAATGCACATGGTTTGACATAAGAATGAAAGAAAGTACATTGACCCCGGTCAAGTAAGCGGCCAATGCCACATAATTCATCGCGACCCGGAAATCATCATCATCCTTGAACAATATCCGGTCAACCAAATGATCGGTGGAAAGAAAAAAGAATTTCATAGTCTGTCGTTTTTTACATAGTTATGCAAACATAATCAATCTATCGGTCATTTCAAATTCTTTGAACACGGCTGACTGCTGCCATGGGTGCCTGACGAAGTACCCATAGCAGCGAATATGGCTCAAAATGCCGCTATGGGTGCTCCAGAATGCACCCATAGCAGCAGCCTAAAAAGGATGTTCCGCGCGCCAGGTCTTTCACATCCCCCACCAGAAACTATGCAAGTTAAATTCCCGCAGAAGTATCACACTCCTGCGGGAAAGTTTCAGAGACTCCGGTTATGCTGAAAATTTACCCGAATAGAAGAGAGCCAAGAAACCTACCGATTTTTAATCCTCTATTTGCCTGTTTCATTGCTTTTGCAGTATCGGCCATTTCTTTTTCTTTTTGTTCCTTCTCAATACGGGCCTTCTCTTTAAACACCTCAAATTCAGAATCCGTCATCTTCTCAAATGATTTCATTTCGGAGTAATTATTCTTTGCTTTTATTCCTACAATTAGAGCACATAATCCTCCAAATACAGTGCAAAAGAACGCACAATAATGAGCACCTGTCCATCTCACGCGAGACACTTCACCGAATAACCATGTTTTTACCGAAACTGTTTTTTGAAGATCTGCAGTCAAATATATGATAACACCTAATGATACGATAATTAAAAATACGAACAATCGCGTTAAAGCATCTTCGTAAGCCTTTTTATGATTAGCCACCAATTCCGGTCGAGTACTCGCTATAATACTACCAGCCTTTGAAATCTTCTTATCTTCAATGATTGCGCATATTAGAATAATGCCAAGAATTAAGAATGCTAAAAACATAGATTTATATGATTTGATTTTTTAAAGACGTTCCACACTTTTTGCAAAACTTCCATTCTGACGATATTGAAGCTCCACATTTTGGACAAATGCTTCCTTGCGATAACCGATTATATTGTCTCGATTGTTCCCATTCAAAAACCTCATAAGCACGAACAGGGCCATAAGGATGATCCATATCGGAATTGGCAATCCACCTGACGATTTGGTTCCAAGTGTTACCATATTTCAGTTTTTCGTAATCTGCGCCCTGCTTTGCCCATGCGTAATAATCCATATCCTTTAGAATAATCGGAGGTATTCTCTCAAGCTTAGCCAAAACTTTAGCCATGGTCAACGCTGAAGTAAAATAGCAACCGACTCTGTCGGCAGACAACTCTGACGCCCGTTCCCATGCATATAGTCTTTGACGAAGATTTTTTAAGCCTATTATATTAATAATCTTCCCTATAGCTTTCTCTATTTCTCCCCCATCAAGCAAGTTCTCTCCAATAGAATAAACCCACTCTGCTAAAGTCGAATAAATAACATGCTCGCAAAGGATATGACCACATTCATGAGCAAGAACCGCTATTAGCTCTTCTTCCGATAACCTCCGAACCAAACCCATCGTGACAACGATATATATTCTTTTATTGCCAGATGTCCAAGCATTCGGCGTTGGGGATATATTCATGTATAATTCAGGGACAGGGATTCCAAGTCTCTGACATATAGGAGGTAATAGCCGATAGACATTAGGCATTTGTGTTTCGGACAGGCGTATGTTTGACGTGACATTGTTACTCCACATTATATCTTCCAACCCACGCTCGTATACCAGTTTTATCAAACCGGGCAGGGCTGTAATGGCACGAAGTTCACTCAAGGTTTCCGCATCTTCGGGGTGAATAAAGTCAGAAACAATCATTCTCAACCTAAAACTGTATAGTTAAAATCTCCAGAACAACATCCCATCTTTTTTATATCAACACGATAAATATTTTGAAACACCTCCCTGACCTCATCAATTCCCCTATAGAATGGAGTTGGCGCATAGTATTGGGTTGTAACTATTACAACCATATCTGGTACTATCACCAAACCGGAACGCCTGATAGTTTTTTTAGGCCAGACACGGAATGTTTTTCCAATCATTTTTATATGAGTCTAAATACTTTTCCGCACTCAGTACAGAATACCGGGTTGTTATAATCATAATTATCTTCAAGTTCAATTCCGGTATGGCAGTATGGGCACATAGCAAGTCGAGCATTACATAACATGCATCGTCCTATCCCTTCTGCCAGCGGAATGCTTTTATCCTTAGGGCTGGATATCTTACCAATTGGCCTTAGTAAATCAAACCTGCGCAGTACCCTTTTCGTTGCCAATTGCGCTAACTCTTTGTAAGAGTGGACTTCAGAATCAACACCAACAAAAGATCCGCACTCTGCACAAAAGGCAAAGAATCCAATGGAGATCTTATGGCCACATTTGCAAGTAAAAAAAGCTTTTCTTACTCCCAAATCGATACCTTCAATCTGATATATTTCCCCGCATTGGGAACATTTTATTATACCCGTTTGTCTTTGCGCCTCGTTCATTTAGACCCTTTTTTGAGTTTGCCCGATTTTTTATCCTCCTTAAATGACGCTTTAGCTTCATCAATTATGCTCTTAACATCAGCAGATTCAGTTACTGATTTTGCAAGGTCTTTCAAGTCAACACCTTCCAAATCAACCTTACCGTTTTTTTCATACATCATTGTAAGCAGATTCAAGTACAGAATGCCCGACACAAAAACTGTAATGTAACCTAGCATAGCATCTACGGCGACACTAGCGGCAGTTCCAACGCCAGGGATAAAAGACAAAAGTCCCCCTAATAACATAGCTAACATATATGCGCCTGCAGCGGATAATATATTAGTAAGTATCGCGGAAGCCAGTGATTTTAGCACATTATCCTTTATTGAAATCCCCAATTTCTTATTTATTAAAGCATACATTGTCCAAATCGTAGCAACCCATGCCGCCGTGGCAACTAGCGCTCCTGCCCCAGGAAGCCAACCACTACCTACACCTGCAATAGCAGCACCGACCGCACAGGTTTTAATAACATCTGCAGCAGCCTCAGCATTAGCGCTTGAACAAACATCATCAGAAGCCTTATTAATTGCTTTGACTAAACTCTCTGTGGCATTATGTAATATAGCGTGATTCATATAATCATTTGATATTTTTTACAAATTTCCACATTCCTCTCTCCATTATCAAGTTCGTCTCTGGTTCTTTTGCGGCGGGGACGATGGAGAACGGCGATTATTTACTATATTTGAAGTTGATAATGAATCGAACAGCAGGACATATTGCGGCATTGGTGCTTTGCTTCTTTGCCTGTATGTGTGCGGGACCCGGGGCCGGCAACATTTCGGAAACCGCCCCTGTGATTGAAACGGTTTCCTGTGACGCCGTCACTTTTGATTCTGCAACATTGACGGCCTCCGTCACCAATATGAACCTGGTGGCCGGTTGCGGATTCACCGTGGTATCAACAAGCGATAACAGGCAGTACGTCTTTGACGGAATACCGGGGAGCGACGGCTTTAGCATCACGGCGACCGGCCTGCAAGCGAAAACGGAATACAACTTCTCGGCATTTATTCTCAACGGCAGCGGAATGCGCATCGACTCCGCTCCATCCTCCTTTACAACGCTCGAAACCCAGACACCTCCGGCTCCCCTTTCCTTTCTGCAATATCTCCTCCGCCTGCACGACACCGACGGCGACGGCACCCTGGGCGACGAGGAGGCGCTTGCCATTACCGAGCTCAACATCCCCACCGACAGCATATCCACCGCACCGGAGCTCAAGCGCCTTAAGAACCTTGAAAAACTCACTGCCCGCCCTCACTTGCTGGGCCTGCAGAGCCTGATGAAGGAACTCGACATCAGTGAAAACCTCAAGCTGAAGGAGCTTCGGGCACCCCGCAACGACATGGAACGCATCATATTCCCTCCCGAAGGCTCTGAACTCACTTCCATCCATATTAACTACAACAAGTTGCATGAAATTGACCTGCGCCCGCTGAAAAAGCTCTATACAGCCACTGTCAACGCAAACGGGACGCGATATCTTGACATTTCCGGACTCGACGAACTCGAGGGCATCACCCTTGAACCCAAACCGCTGGAGACCATCATCCTCGGGAACGCCATCCTTACAAACATCGATCTCTCAAAGTCAAAGATAACGACGCTCGACCTTTCCCGCTGCCCGAATATGGACAGATGTGACATCTCCGGCTGCGAATCACTGACCACTGTCTTTCTCGCCAAGGATCAGAGCGAGTCCATTCTTATAAACTGCCCCGAAAGTACAACTATTATTCATTATGACCAATAATTCACCCGAGCTGCAGTTCCTGTTGGACGAAGTTGCGCGCTCTTTCGGCGGGCGCATCTCAACCGCGACCGACTTCGACGCCCTGTCCCAATCCATCGAAGCAAGCACTGGTTCCCTTATTTCCGTATCCACCCTCAAACGCCTTTGGGGCTATATCACCCCGCAGTCACAGGTACGCATGTCCACCCTTAACCTGCTGGCCAGATACACTGGAAGGGACAGTTACACCTCGATCTGCAAAGAATTGGGGAACACCTCCGGGTTCATATCAGCCGAATGCATTCATACCGATGACTTGCAACCGGGGGTTGAGCTCATGCTTCACTGGCAGCCGGACCGTCACGTCAGAATCAAGTATCAGGGAAACAACATCTTCCTGGTTATCGACCCGGGCACGTCAAAACTTCGTTCCGGGGATGAATTCTCTTCTTCATACTTTCTAAAAGGGCACCCCCTCTACCTTGACTCGATAGTAAGGAACGGCGAAAAACTGCCCCCGTATGTGGCGGGCAGGAGCGGCGGCCTCACGGGAATCGAATCAGTGTGAACTTATAATATCCGTCGCCTGACGGAACAGTTCGTCTATGACGGCTGTATCGGTGACCATAGCCGGCACCGAATCCCTTTCCGGAACAGCATCCTCAATAGGGGCGGGAGCAGCCTTGCGCGGCATCAGAAGCACTGCTGCCACTGTCAGGGCGACGGCAAGTCCGGCAACAAGCAAAACAGGCCAGGCGCGCCTGTGTAGGGCTTTCTTAAGGTCTTCTGCCGATTGATAGCGCCGGTCAGGATCTGCGGCCATACATTTCCTGACGGCCCTTGTCTTTCCCGGCATCAGCATCGATAGCACCTTCCCTATCGACCATATATCGGAGCGCACGTCCGCAACGCCGGATATTACGACCTCCGGGGCGAAGAACGGCCGGGTACCTGCCGCCCCTTTCAGGGACGCCCAGCTGTCCGAGTCAGATAGGCCGAAGTCTATCAGTTTGACATTTACTCCGTTGTGGGTGACAAGGATGTTGGAAGGCTTGATGTCCCGATGGACGATCTGGCGGGAGTGCAAATAGGATACGGCATCGCACAGCTGGTCCGCCAGCCTCAGAGCCGCGCCAGGCTTCAGCGACCCGCGAGACAGCAGTTCATCGAGCGGACAACCGTCAATCCACTCCATCTCGATGGCATGCCCCAGTGAAGGATCATCGACAAAACCATAGACCTCACATACTCCGGGATGCGACAGGCTGTAGCCGATTTCATACTCCTTCTTGAGCAGCGACTCATATAGTACCCGGCCCCGATATTCCTGCTTGAGAGCTTTAAGTACGCGGAAGCGGCCGTCCCTGTTGACTCGGTAAAGCACCGACCAGCCGGAAACGGAACAGTGAATGCACTCCAAGGCGCCGGACACCATCGCTCCTGCATACGGACTGCTTAAAAAACCGGAATCTTCTGCCATCGGACCCCAAATATACGCTTTTTTGCGTATTTTTGCAGCGATGCGCTTCTTTCCGCATACTATTTTTGCCGCAGTGTTGTTTCTTATCTGCGTAACCGCTCATGCCCAGGACGATTGGGACAAAGTCCTGGACCGATACGAAAATATCTGCAAAAGTTGTATCGAAATGCGCGCTGCAATCGTTCAAGGAGAAGGCGTGCCCGACAGCCGGGTAACAGAAATGCTGGGAGAACTGGGCAAACTACGCACTCAGCTCCAGAAGGCGTCCAACAATATGACATATGCCCAAAAGCGGCGCTTCAACAGTATCCGGAGCAGCTACGACAACAACGGAACGCCGAAGCCCGCAGCGACGCGAAAAGCAGCAAAACAAAAAGATACAGTGGCAGTTGCGCCCATACACCGGGAATTCGGACTCCCGCCCTTGCCGCCAATAAAAGGCGGTCCGCCTCCGGTCTGGGCTTCAACGGCCTACGGCCTTCCGGAACGGCCAGCCTTTCCCTCCGGGTTCCAGAGTCTTCCAAAATCAGAATACGGAACGTACCGGTTTGACATCATGGCAGCGATTGATTTCAACCCAAGGCCAGCATGTGGCATGATTGCCGCAGTATCCCGGCAGCACTGGGGTGCATACTTGAGCATTCGCAGCAACTTTATCGCCGCCAACACCCTGTACGTCACAACGTCCGACGGCAATATCTCCACAGGCGGCAAGTTCTGGGGGAACGGCAGCTCCCGATATAGCTGTTTCTATGCTACAGGAGGCGCCATATGGCGCCCCTGGGGAGATTCTGTCGGTTTCCTGCTGGGAGCGGGATACGGCGACAGCTGCGTTGCATGGCAAGACATCAAAGGCGACTGGGCCAGGGTTTATGACCTGAGCAGCAGGGGCCTCACCGCAGAAGCGGGGGTGATGTACACATGGAAGCACATCAGCATTCTCGCCGGAATGCGAATCAAGAAAGCGCCGTCCGCTATTCTGGCAGCCGGATTCAGTTTTTGAGCCTTTATTCGTCCTTGCCGAAGGCGAAGTAGCCCTGGCGGCCGGTGGCGGTGACGCCCTCGATGACGATGCTGCGGCGGGCCTTCTTGGCGATATCGATGACATCCTGGGGCTTGTTGACCTTCTGGTCGTTGACGAACTGGATTACGAATCCGTCCTCAGCGCCAGCCTCGGCCAGCTTTCCGCTGCCGGCCGACACTATCTCGACGCCCTTGTCCGTCTGGCGGATACGTGCCCCGTAGAAAGCAACAGTGCCGTCCTCACCCACAGTGCCGGTAGCCTCCACAGTGCCCTGGAACTGAACTTCCAGTTCCTTCTGGCGGCCGTCACGCACAACGGTAAGCACCGCCTTGTCGCCGGGATGGAAATTGTTCACTATAACCTGCAGGTCGGAAGGAGTCTTGACCAGGGTTGAATCGACTTTCACCAGAACGTCGCCCTTCTTGATGCCGGCATTGTCGGCCGCGCCGCCCTTGGTGACATCGTTGATATAAACTCCCTCAATGGAAGGAAGGTTCTGATCCTTGGCTATCTTGTCGGTGACAGGCGACATCGTGACTCCGAGTTTTGCACGCTTGACAGAGCCGAAGTCGATGAGGTCGCTGACGATTTTATTGACAATGTTGGAAGGGACCGCAAAAGAATATCCGGTGTAGGATCCGGTAGTGGAGATTATGGCGGTGTTTATGCCCACCAGCTCGCCGCTCTTGTTGACGAGAGCACCGCCGGAGTTGCCCGGATTCACGGCCGCATCGGTCTGGATGAAGGATTCAATCTTGAAATCGCCGTTGTAGTTGGGCATCGAACGGCCCTTGGCGCTCACTATGCCGGCGGTGATGGTGGAACGGAGTTCCTCGCCAAGCGGGGATCCGATTGCAAGCACCCACTCGCCCAGGCGGAGTTTGTCGGAATCGGCGAACTTGAGGGTCGGCAGACCGGCGGCGTCGATCTTGATGAGAGCCACGTCGGTGGCGGGATCGGTGCCTATCACCGTTGCCTCGTAAGTCTTGTTGTTATTGAGAGTCACTTCAATCTTGGTGGCATTCTGCACCACATGATTGTTGGTGACGATATAACCGTCGGGACGGATGATGACGCCGCTGCCGCTGCCCTGCCGTTCCTGCTCGCGGGTCTGGGGCTGGCCTTCGTCGCCGAAGAAGAAGCGGAAGAACGGATCTATCATCTGGTACTGCCGCTGATACTTGATCGTCACCTTTACGTAGACAACCGCCTCGACCGCATGCTCGGCAGCGTATGTAAAATCGGGATAATCCGACACTGACAAATTGACAGTGCTGGGAGTCTGACCCTCAACAGTGTAAACCGCGCCCTGCTGCTGCGGGGTGGCGGCTTTCACAATTCCGAATGCAGTCAGTCCGCTGAGCACGACCGACGCAACTACTGTAAAGAAACCTTTTGCCATAAACTATTTCGTTATATTTATTTCAACAATTAAATGCCGGGCGGCAGAACCCTGCCACCCCCGGGAGCAAATATAAAAAGTCAAAAGCTGTGCCAAATGTCACGAATATTTATTATTTTTGCACGGATAATAACAAAAAACAGAATATGGAATTCATAGTTTCAAGCGCAGAACTACTCAAGGGAGTACTGAACGTCTCCAAGGCCATTCCCGCCAAGACTTCCCTCCCCATCCTGGAAAACTTCCTCTTCGTCCTCGGAGACGGCAGGCTGAACATAACCGCCTCCGACCAAGAGCTCACGCTGCGCACTTCGGTGCCCGTGGAAGTCAAGACCCCGGGCCAGATGGCCGTCCCGGCACGCCAGCTCACCGACCTGCTCAAGGCCCTGCCCGACCAGCCCCTTACCATCAAGGTCAAAGGCGAGGGTTCCTTCGAGTGCATCTGGAACAACGGAAACTCTTCCCTCCCCTTCTTCCCGGCATCGGATTACCCTGAAATCAAGGGCGTAGGAGAAGACGCGGAGACGGTGGTATTCCCCGCCCAGTCTCTTGCCGACGGCATCAGCGGCACCATTTACGCCACCGCCGACGATGAAATGAGGCCCAACATGAACGGTATCTTCTTCGATATCGACACCGCAAGCACCACCCTCGTCGCATCCGACTCCCACAAACTCATCTGCTATACCACCGATGATGTAAAGGCCGCCCAGAAATCGTCGTTCATACTCCACAAGAAACCCGCCGCAGTACTCCGGTCTCTCCTCGAGCGCAGCGATGAAGAAGTGGAAGTCAAATTCGACGCATCCAACGTTCTGTTCACTTACGGCCCCACCACTATGGTATGCCGTCTCATCGTAGGCAAATACCCCAAATACCGCGACGTAATCCCCCAGAACAACTCCAACATCCTGAGGATAGACCGCCAGCAGCTGCTCAACACTGTACGCCGCGTGTCCGTATGCGCCAACAAGGCTTCCAACCACGTCAAGTTCAATCTCTCGCCCGGCCAGCTGGAAATAACCGCCCAGGACCTCGGATTCGCGCTTGCCGCTTATGAGAAGCTCGAGTGCGACTACGCGGGTGAGAATCTCGCCATCGGCTTCAAATCCTCATTCCTCGTGGATATACTCAACAACATGAGCTGCGAGAACCTGGTCATGAAATTCATGGACGCCCGCAGGGCCGCCCTTATCATCCCTTCGGAAGAAGAAGAATCCAGCGAGAAGATTTGCGGCATCCTGATGCCGATAATGATATCCTAGCACAATGGAACTGAACCTGCAGAAGCCCCTTCTTTTCTTCGACATAGAAAGTACGGGCTTGGATATTCCTGTAAACTCCATCATAGAACTCAGTTTCGTAAAGGTGTTTCCGGGCGGCGAAGAGCGCATAAAGACCTGGAAGATAAAGCCTTGGGACTACATCAACAAATGCCAGAGGCCCATCGAGCCGGCCGCGTCGGCAGTTAACGGGATTACCGACGACATGCTTACGGACTGCCCCACTTTCTATGAACTGGCGGAAGAAATCGCATCGTGGATAAGCGGAAGCGACCTGGCAGGATTCAACTCTTTCAAGTTCGACCTGCCCATGCTCGCGGAAGAATTCGAACGCGTGTCGCTCGCCGGGAAGAAACTCGACGTGGACCTTCACGCCCCGCGCATGGTGGATGTCCAGAATATCTTTCATGTGATGGAGCCGCGCAATCTCAAGGCCGCCTACCGCTTTTACTGCGGCGGAGATTTCGAAAACGCCCACACCGCCGAAGCGGACACCCTGGCGACGTACGAGGTCCTCAAAGCCCAGCTGGACCGTTATCCCGACCAGCTCAAGAACGATGTGGAGCACCTTTCCACGTTCGTCAGCCGCAAGGCCGTGGACTTTTCCGCCCACCTCGTGTACAACGACGAGGGGGAAGCCGTTATCAATTTCGGTAAACACAAAGGCAAGACCGCAAGGATGGTTTACTGGACGGAACCGTCATATTTTGCCTGGATACAGCAAGGCAGCTTCACCCTGGACACCAAACGGCAGTTCGAGAAACTGGAAGAGAAGTTCAGGCTGGAGAAACTGGCCGAAAAATTCAAACGTAACTGATGGCACTTATTCCGATTTATACTTGGAACAAGAGTCTGCTGGCTATCAACAAACGCAGCAAGCGTATTTCAAAGCAGCCTTGGTTCCAGGGCATTCTCCTTTTGTGCTGCGTCGCGGTGGCCATGCTTCTCGCCAACCTTCCTCTGACAAGACATCTGTACCACTCGCTGCTGGAAACTGAAATACAGCTTCATTTCGCGAGCCCCGGCGGTTCGGTCGACTTCATGTTCCCCAGGGACATGACCGTAGAGAAGTTCATCAACGACATACTGATGGTGATTTTCTTCTTCACGGTAGGTTTGGAGATAAAGCGCGAGGTGGCCCATGGAGAATTATCATCGATGAAGAAAGCCCTCCTTCCGGTGATAGCCGCCGTGGGAGGCGTGATAGCTCCCGCCGTCATCTATACGATAGTCAACCATGGCACTGCCGCCGCCAGCGGCTGGGGCATCCCTACGGCCACCGACATAGCCTTCGCCGTGTGCATCCTGTCCATGCTGTCGGACAAGGTCCCGGTATCGCTCAAGGTCTTCCTTACCGCACTCGCAATTGCGGACGACCTAATAGCAATCCTGGTAGTAGCCCTGTTCTACGGAGGCAGGATTAACTATCTGCTTCTGGCTATCGCTCTGTGCGTGATTCTGTTTTCCCTGCTGCTCCGCAAGCTGGGCGACAAGCACATGTTCCCCTATCTGCTCATGGCGGCAGTCGTCTGGATCCTGTTCTATTACAGCGGAATTCACGCCACTATGTCGGGCGTGGTGATGGCCTTCATCATTCCCGCAAGTCCCAGGTACAACAAGGCACAATACATTCACAAGCGCAACCGCTATATAGCCAAGATCAACGACTACGACGGGATTGACGACGAGCCTTTCCCCAACGGCCCGCAGAGGCATTGCCTGCGCCGGCTGGAATCCATAGCGCACGGCTCGATGGATATGAGTTACCGCGTGGAGCATGCGCTCGCCCCCTGGGTCAATTTCCTCATCATGCCGATCTTTGCCCTTGCAAACGCAGGCGTGGAAATAACGGATCCCGCGCTGTTCAACATATTCTCTTTCAGCCCTGTGCTGGGCGGCGTGTCGCTGGGTATCTTCCTTGGACTGGTGCTGGGCAAGCCACTGGGAATCACGCTGTTCAGCTGGATCGCCATCAAGTTGAGATTATGCCAGATGCCCAAGAATGCCAACTGGCCGCTGTTCGCCGCCGTTGCATGCCTGGGCGGCATAGGCTTCACCATGAGCATCTTCGTGGACACCCTGTCCTTCAGCGAACAAACCCCGGAAGTGATGGCCCTCCTCCGGGATGCCGGAAAGATTGCCGTACTTCTGGGGTCCGTCTTCTCAGGACTGCTGGGATCGGTTCTCATCAACGTCACAAGCAAGCTGCAACGGAGAGAAGAAGCCTAGCGGCCTTCCGCTATTTCGCTCCGGGCTGCTTGACCGGAATCCTGTAGCATCGTGCGATGCAAGCCACAAGTATTTCCGACTGGCGGCTTGACTGCGTCTTATTCGGAGCGATGTTAACGCTTACCGAAGCTTTCCCGCTGCCCGTATCGGGGCTTATCTCGATCCAGTCGTCCTTGCAGCTGACTTTCCACTCGGCGTTGGACAATATTTCCAGCGATGTGTTCCAACCTTCAGCGGGAGCGTTGAAATACTCCTGGATTATAACAAGTTCCGGAGTCTCCTCCTTCTGCGCGCAGGCACACAGTGCCAGGCATGCGGCCGCTAACAGTATAATGTACTTTTTCATATAGAGTCTGTAATTATTACCAACCGGCATTCTGGTCCAGGTTGTCGTTCATGGTTACACTTGCTGCGGGAACGGGATAGAGATATTTCTTCTCGCTCCAGTTGTACTGCTTACGGTTGGCCTGATACGGCAGGATATAACCGTGGTCGCCCTCGGAGAGCTGATGGTCGGTACCGGACAAGGTGGAGCCGTTGTAATTGATGGTGAGCACCTTGATTCCCGCCTTCTCGGTAAGCTTGGCCGACACCATGTTGTCGGGAGTCCCGTCACCGTCGAGGTCAAGCTCTGTTTCGATGGAAGGAATCCACATGCCGGTCTTCTGCCTGACAAGCAGCTCACCCATGTGCCAGCGCCGTATATCCTGCTGGCGAAGGTTCTCCATTGTGAATTCTATGCCCCTCTCGCGGCGTATCTCCAGGATCACGGGGTCGGTCACTCCGGGGAAATAAGCTGCCATGTACGGATCGGCGGCGGTGGGATAAATGCTCTTGACCCCCGCCCTTTCGCGCACCAGCTTCACGCTGTTGTTCCACACCTGCTCGGTGCACTGTCCAAGTTCCGCCTTGGCTTCCGCATAGTTGAGCAAGACCTCGGCGTAACGCATCAGGGGCACGTCGGTATAGGTCGCGGAGTTGATCTCGTCCAGGTCGATCCTGTCGTACAGCCACTTGACGGGCTGGTATCCGGTCTTGGAATATACCAGGTCCGGAGCATAGTGGACTTTGCCTCCGTTGCGGGTGAATCCAGGGGTACGCATGGTCTGCGCAAGACGCAGATCGCGCCCGGTGCACTCTTCATTGAAAGATGCTTTATAATACTCAGTACCCTGGTATTTGGAAGTGAAAGGCGTGCCGTCCAGCATCAGATAGGTCATCACGAAATCGCGGTTGAACGCATACTGGGCGTGCTGGGCGTTGATCATGTAGTCGTTGATGGAGTACTTGGTGTTGTTGACCTGATAGGTGGCGTCGTAATCGCGGGCCCAGATGAATTCCTTGGTAAGGTTGGCACAGCCGTCGGGGTTGGTGAACAGGTCGCGGTACTGGGTGCTTCTCTTGGCCGGATCGTCGATGAGGCCGTAAACCCCCGATTTCATAATCTCTTCGCAGGCGCTCACGCACTCCTTCAGATATTTCTCGCCCTCCGCCTTCTCCTCCGCGGTCCATGGCTTGCCAGTGGAATGGTCGACTTCGTGATACTTACGGTATGTCCCTTCGAACAGGCAGAAACGGGCCTTGTACGCAAGGGCCACATACTTGTTGACATAAGTGGAACGTTTCCTGTACTGGGCGTCACCGGAACAATGCTCGCACGCAAAGTTCAGATCTTCGAGAATCTTATTGCACACGTAAGAACGGGCGTCGCGTCCCTTGTACAGGGCATCCTTGTCCGTAGGGTCTATGACTTTGTCGTAATAAGGACATGCGCCTATCTGCTGCACCTTGCCTATGTAGAACATGGCGCGGAAGAAATGTCCGACGCCTTCATAGTGGTCGTGGATTTCCTGCGGTACATCGGCTTCGCCCATGTGCTCCAGATAGTAGTTCACCGAGCGGAGGAAAGTCCAGCTCCAGCTGGTCATGTCGCCCACATCGTACTTGTCGGTGTAGAAATTGTACAGGCCGTCCCATCCGTGTGTGTCGGTATAGCGGTCGCCGTTTACGAAATCGATTATATCGGGCACCCAGGAACGGGTAAGCGTATTGGTGTATATCACCAGGGACGTTTCATCCTTGAAGAAGAACTCGCTCTCTATCGAGTTGGGATTTTCCTTGCTGAGGAAATCATTGCAGGACACTGCCATAAGGCAGACCGAAAGCAGGGCAAATATATGTCTTTTCATCGTAAGTTCCTCCTGATTAGAATGTTACATTTACACCAAGGGCCAGCGACATAAAGGTCGGATAGGCCGTTCCGTTAAGAGTGTTGGAAGAGAAATCGGTATCCCCGCCGTCTATTCCTTCAGGGTCGAGGTTCGGCGCCCATTTGTGGAGAGGCGTGAAGGTAAGAAGGTTCTCGCCGTTGAGAAATACTTTGAGGCCCTGCAGGCGAAGTTTCCTGCAAACTGTATCGTTGAACGTGTAGCTGAGTTCCACGTTCTTCAGGCGCAGGTAGGCCGCATTCTGCATGTAGCGGGTGTTGGGCGTGGACAGCACGGTCTTCTTGTCGGTACTGTTGGTCTGGTATGTGGTGGGACGCGGCCAGTAAGCCGTATCCCAGTTGGTACAGTTGCCTTCTTCGTCAAACTGTGCCACGGTGGGGCTCGAAAGCCTGTGGATTGCCGGGGTGAAATAGAAGAAAGGCCTTGCATACCTGCCCCAGAAATAACCCGAATCATAGCCCGGGTACCAGTCCCTCTTGCCAACCCCCTGGAAGAAGAGATTGAGGCCGATGCCGTTCCATGAAGTGTTGAAATTCAAGCCGAAACGGTACCTTGGCAGGCTGTTTCCTATGATGCTGAGGTCACCGTGGTCCTCGAGCGTAAGGCCGTTGTAGTCGATCTGGCCGTTCATGTCGAGGTCGGCGAATTTCACCTGGCCGGGATAGACCGCATTGTTGACCGTCTGCTTGAAGTCCTGGGTCGCCGAAGTAGATATATCGTCCCAGTCTTTATAAAGGCCTATGACGGTATATCCCCACATCTCGCCGAGTTCCATGCCCTCGTAGTAGTCGGGCTGTCCCATGTTGGTGATGAGGTCGGCGATTGATCCGAACTTCTTGCCGTCGTTGCCGTTGAACTTGGTGACGAAGGACCGGCTGTCCCAGAGGGAGCCCTTTACGCTGTAGCTGAAGGGCTTGCCGCCGAGGCTGAGCTGGTCGCGCCACTGGAGCGAGAGTTCCCATCCGTCGGTGCGGAGTTCGGCGTTGTTGCCCTTGGGAACGGCAGCTCCGAACACTCCGGGCAAAGTCTCGCCGGCAGTATACATATTGGAAGTGATGCGGCGGTAAATGTCGAAGGTCCCGGACAGGCGGTTGTCCAGGATATCGAAGTCAAGGCCGGCATCGTATGTGGTCGACGTCTCCCAGGTAAGCGATGCGGGTACCGTGCTGGCCACGCTCGTGATTATCGGGAGCTCGCCGCCAAGGGTGATGTCGGTGGCCTTGGAAAGGGTCATCTCGGACGTGTACTTGTACGGGGCCACGCTTCCGTTGCCCATGGAACCGGCGGAGATGCGTATCTTGAGATTGTCGAGGAAACTGCGCGACCAGCGCATCCAGGGCTCGTCCGAAACTCTCCATCCGAACGAGAACGAGGGGAAGAATCCCCAGCGGCTGTAGGTCGGGAACTTGGACGATCCGTCGTAGCGGCCGCTGACTTCGAAGAGATAGCGGCTCAACAGGTTGTAATTAATGCGGTAGAATGCGCCCATGTAGGCCCATTCATTGCCGGCTTCGGTTATAGTGGCCTCGCCGTCCATGAGCGCGAATGAGGGCTTGTTCGTGGTGAAACCGACCCTGGTGGCGTTGAGCGTATTGTACTTGCTCCATTCCACATTGTAGCCCAGGAGGGCCGTCAGGGAGTGGTTCTTGCCCAGCTTGGGCGTCCAGGTCGCATAGGCGTTGGCGCTCTGGTAAAGAGTATGGTAGTCCACCTTCTGGAGCTTCTCTCCGGAAGTCGGGCTCTCTGCCACGAACACTCCGGGCGACTTGGAATATTCCACCATTCTCTGCACTATCACATACTGCCTTTCGGTGATGTTGAACGAATAGTCAGCCTGGAATTTGAGCACGTCCTTTACTATATCGACGTCAAGGGCCGTCTTGTTGCGCAGGTACAGATAATTGTCGGTGCGGTAGTTGTTGCCCTCAACATAGGCAGCATAACCGGTTCCGACAGCGGCGGGCGTCCAGGATCCGTCCGGATTCTTGAGTCCTACCATAGGGTTTGCCCAGTGTTCCATGATGCGCATCACGCTCTGGCCTGCCTGCTGGCGCGGGAGGTAGGTCTTGTCGATGGACACGCTCATATTGTCGCTCAACTTGAGCCATGGACGTATTTTCAGGGTTCCCTTAGCCCTGACGTTATATTTCTTGTAGTCTTCGTTACCTACCTTGAACACGCCCTGGGAATCATAGAAACGGCCCGAGATATAATAATCGGCATTCTCGTTGCCTCCCGAGACGGAAAGATTATGTTCGGTAGAATAGTGGTAGCCGCGGTAGAAAGCACCCAGCCAGTCGAAATTGTCGTAATAGGCATAGCCGAATCCGGACACATCGTAATTCTCTTCAACCTTGGGAAGAGTAGGATCGGATTTGCGGCGCAGGATCTCGTCGTAGATGGCCTGCGAGTACGGAGCCTTGTTGTCAAGGTGGTTGAGCCTGGACTTCGATCCGTTGTAATATCCGTCATAGACGGCGATCCAGATATCCAGCCATTCATTGGAATCGTGAATGTCGTCGGGGATGACCGTACGCCTGTTGACTATGAACGAGCCGTTATAGTTCACCACCGGCTTGCCCTTGCCCGCCTTCTTTGTGGTAATCAGAATCACGCCGAACGCTCCCCTTGCGCCGTAAACCGCAGTGGACGATGCGTCCTTGAGTACGGAAACGCTCTCGACATCCTGGGGATTCACCATGGACAAACTGCCCTCCACGCCGTCTATGAGGACCAGCGAGGAGCCCCCGGCGCCGATGGAGCCGGTGCCGCGGACATTGTAAGAACCGGCATGCGAAGGCTTGGAGTCGTTGAACGTGATGTTGAGACCGGCGATTTCACCCTGCAGGGCACGGCTGAGGTTCGATGAGGCGCGGTTGGCAATGACTTCAGTGCCTACCGCATCGACGGCGCCCACCAGATCCCTTTTCTTCATGGTGGCGTAACCCACCACGACTACATCGTCCAGCAGTTCCCTGTCTTCCTTGAAAGAAATGTTGAGCACGCTGCGGTCTCCCGGCACCAGTTCCTGGGTTTCATAGCCCAGGCAGGAGAAAACAAGTGTCGCATCGGAAGGCGCATCCAGATGCCAGGAACCGTCGGGCCCGGTCATGGTGCCGTTGGTCGTGCCCTTTACGAACACGTTGGCTCCGACCACCGGATCCCCGTTGCCGTCGAGCACTTTTCCGCTCACCCGGTTCTGGGCGCCAAGAGGAATCCCCGCCATGACGAGCATGACAGAGAGAAGAGTTAAAAATCGCTTAAACATAGGTTATTGTGTTATTAATTCATCAAAGGGAGGATACCGCAGTGGCAACCTCCCTTGTCTGGAGCCACTCATCAGGCTCGAACTGACGACCTGCGCGTTACGAATGCGCTGCTCTACCGACTGAGCTAAAGTGGCATTTGAGGTTGCAAATATAACTCTTTTTCAGAGATTCTGCAAGAATTCTTCCTTCAAGCGGCGCATGCCTTTTGTCGCCACTTCGTTTATGAAAGTCACGCCCGGTATGTGACCGCCGAGTTTGTTGTCGGGATCGATGAGGAAAATGGGGCAGCTCTCCGGTGCATAATGATACAGACTTGCGGCCGGATAGACCTGCAGTGATGTACCCACGATGACCAGGATATCCGCAACGCTCACCACGCGGGCCGCAGTTTCCAGGTTTGGCACGGCCTCGCCGAACCACACGATATGCGGCCGCAGCTGCGTAGAACGGGGGCCTCCGGTCTCACCCATCGCCACGGCACGGTAGCCTATGTCCTGCACGTACTTCAGCGAATAGCCGTCCCTTTCGGTATAGCAGTCCTCCGGACGCACCTTTGTCAGTTCGCCGTGAAGATGGACAACGCGAGTGCTTCCGGCCCTCTCGTGCAAGTTGTCGACGTTCTGGGTAACCACGCAAACATTGTAGTCCGATTCCAGCTCCGCCACAATGCGGTGCGCTTCGTTGGGCATGCGCTCACCCAGCTGAGCACGCAACTTGTTGTAAAAGTTCTGCACCTTCGCCGGATTGCGATACCAGCCTTCCGGAGTGCATATTTCTTCCACGGGGACATTGTCCCACAGACCGTTACCTCCCCTGAACGTGGAGATTCCGCTTTCGGCGCTGATGCCCGAGCCGCTCAGCACCACGAGATTTTTTTTCTTCATAATGCTCAAAGATAGAAACAATATTTGTTTGATTGAAATATTTGCTTTATTATTGCACCTGAATAAGCCAGACAAAGGAAATGAACGCAGACAGCAAGCACAGACACGTCATCAGCCAGGAAAACCTTCCGGCAGATATAGCCGCTTTATTCAACGACAAATATCCCAAGGGGTTCAGCGATCTGCTTCCGGACCTCATCAAGTACTCCCCGGGCGTAAATCCCCGCACGGGCAAGACCATAGACCCGTTCTACGCAGTTACAATCGAGACGGATACCGATATCTATCTGGTCAAGATCAAAGTTGATATCGACAATCCTGAAGACGTGGAGCGCTGGCTTGAAGGCGAGGAAGAGGCCGAGACCGAGGAGGTCGCCGGAACCAACGGCACTCCCGACGGCGACACTCCCCTGCCCGACGACAACATCTCACAGTACGGCGGGGATGACGATTCCGCAGACGCATAAGCGCAGTTTTCTCCATCTTTCAGAGCGGAGCCTCCTGCTGCTGCTCAGTTTGCTCACAGGCTTGTGTTCGGGGCTGGCAGCAGTCCTGCTCACGGCTTGCATCGACGGCATAAAGCACCTGCTTGACAACACCCTGAGCCTCAGCTATAACATTCAGTACCTGATCCTTCCGGGCGCCGGAATGCTGATCAGCCTCATTCTCCTGCGCTTTGTAATCAAAGACAACATCAGCCACGGGGTGACCAAAGTGCTGCTAGCCGTGAGCCGGGGCGAGAGCAAGATCAAGCCGCACAACATGTGGTCATCGATGCTCACATCCTCCATTACCATAGGTTTCGGCGGCTCGGTGGGCGCAGAGGCTCCGATAGTCTATACCGGAGCCGCAATAGGCAGCAACCTCGGACAACGTTTCGGACTTTCCTACCGCAGCATAACGGTGCTTCTGGGCTGCGGCGCTGCGGGAGCCATCTCCGGCATATTCAAGGCGCCGCTGGCCGGAGTGCTCTTCACGATGGAGATTCTTCTGTTCAACATCTCCCTCTCTTCCATGCTCCCCCTGCTTATCTCCACCATTTCAGCCACGGTGGTGGCTTATATTTTCAGGGGCGCGACTCCCATGTTCGCCTGCACGCTGACGCCCTTCGCCATGGGCAATATTCCTTTTTATATTTTGATGGGAATAGTGCTTGGCTTCGGATCGCTCTATTTCACCGATACGACGCTCTGGCTTGAGGACAAGATATCGGGCATCAAGAATTCCTATTTGAAGTGGATTCTTTGCGCAGTGGCGCTGGGACTCACCATTTTCCTGTTCCCGCAGCTCTACGGCGAGGGTTACGGGGTGCTGTCCGACCTGCTGAACGGACGCGAGGTTGAAGTCGAGGGCAAATCGATACTGTCGTTCATGATGCGCAGCGGATGGGGCATGGTGCTGTTTTTCGCTCTGGTGTTCTTCATCAAGGTGCTGGCCATGACGGCCACCAACGCGGGCGGAGGCAACGGCGGCACTTTCGGTCCTACGCTGTTCTGCGGAGCCATCGCCGGGTTTGTAGTTGCCCGCTGTTTCAACCAGATGGGAGCCGGAGTGCCTGAGCAGAACTTCGTTCTGGTAGGGATGGCGGCGATGATGGCGGGAGTGATGCAGGCGCCCATGACGGCCATTTTCTTGATTGCAGAGATTTCCGGAGGCTACCAGCTGCTCATCCCGCTCATACTTACGGCCACGGTGTCCTACGGAACGGTGCGTCTGTTCGAAAAGTATTCCATATACACCAAACGTATTGCCCAGAGCGGAGATCTTCTGACTCACGACAACGACCAGGCCGTGCTTACGCTCCTTCAGACCAGGGACCTTATACGTGACAAATATCCACTGCTGTCGATGGACAGCAAATTGCGCGACGTGGTGGCGGCCGTTAAGGGAAGCACCGCGGCAGTGATCGCCGTTGTCGATTCAGACGGTCGCTTCCAGGGGATGGTGGATATAGGCAATGTGCGCAAGTACCTGCTGCGTACCGATTTATACGACAAGATGAAGGT
>JAFZBM010000193.1 GCA_017561765.1 Bacteroidales bacterium
AAACGTGATTGCATTGCGTGCCGTCAACAGCACCGACGCCGTGACGGCCAGCATAGTCCATCTGCCCTGGGAGCTTCTGGACAAAGTTCAGAACGAGATTATTACCCGCGTAAAAGGCGTAAACAGAGTGGTTTACGACATCTCTTCCAAGCCTGGCGCCACCATCGAGTGGGAGTAGGATTCGAAGGTGTTTTCCATAAGCATGGCTATGGTCATGGGGCCCACGCCACCGGGCACCGGGGTGATGTAACCGGCCACTTCCGAGGCGCCCTCATAGTCCACATCGCCTGCCAGCCTGCCATCTGCGGTGCGGTTTATCCCGACGTCTATAACAACGGCGCCTGGTTTTATCATGTCGGCGCTTATCATTCCGGGACACCCCACTGCAGCCACCAGTATGTCGGCCTGGCGCGTGACGGATGCGAGGTCCTTAGTACGCGAATGCGCTATGGTAACCGTGGCGTTGCGGTCAAGCAAGAGCTTAGCGACAGGTTTGCCTACTATGTTGCTGCGGCCAACCACCACGGCCGTCTTGCCGCTTATTTCCACGCCCGTACTTTCTATAAGGCTTATGACACCCCTTGGCGTGCAGGGCACGAAACACGGCCTGCCGAGCCACAGGGCGGCAACATTTGCGGGATTGAATCCATCCACGTCTTTTGACACGGCAATTGCGTCAAGCACGGCGTCTGCATCGATATGACCGGGCAGCGGCAGCTGGACAAGGATGCCGTCGACAGAGGGGTCTTCGTTCAAGCGACGCACCTCGGCCAGCAGTTCCTCGTTGCTTATACTCTCCGGCAGTTCAATGAGCGGACTGTCGATTCCCACGAATTCGGCGGCACTTACTTTCCCTTTCACGTACGAACGGCTCGCCGGGTTGTCCCCTACAATCAAAACCGCCAGGCACGGCCTGCGAAGGCCTGCGGACACGGCTGCGGACACCTTGTCCTTGATATCTTCCTTAATGCTCATCGACAGAGCTTTCCCGTCAATTATCTTGCTCATAATGTTGCAAAGATACTCATTAATTAGCTATATTTGCAAGATATGAAACGATTCTTGACTTTGATTCTGGCCCTGGCGGCGTGCAGTACTGCACTCGCCCAGACAGATTTCCGTTGTGTATATAATTTCGCTTCCGACTCACCCATAGTTTCCGCCAAGCTGGAAAGCTGGTCGGTCGACAACTGGGGGGACAGCTATCTTTCCTCCGGATTCGGCTTCAGGGCAGTGCCGCTCAGCCTGTCCAGCGGATACCTCGACATTGCCAGGAACTTCAATTTCTGGCACAATGTGCCCATACTCAAGGATTTCAGCCTGCAGGCGGAATTCAACGGCAGGATCAACATGGACAATTCCAATTTCCTGGCGGGCCTGTCATACACCGTCCCCCTTGAAAGGAACGTGCTCAGGGCTTCCGTGCTTTACAAGACCTTCAACGGCGGAGCGTCCAGCGCCTTTCCCGTGCAGCTTACGCTGCTGTGGCGCCTGTACGACATTTTCGGCATGGAAGGACTTGATTTCCGCGGAACCGCCCGCGGCTGGGGGGAGTACACCGGCTACTGGTACGGTGAATCGAATCCCGTGGAAGGCGATCCGGGAGAGTTTATTATAGTTGCGAATCCCCAGCTCTGGTATGCCGTGGGGCATTTCTTCGGTGCCTGCAACCTGAGCGTCGGCGGAGAACTGGAGCTATCATACAACTGGCTCGGACGCCGTGGATTCCACGCACGCCCGAGCGCAGGATTGAAACTTCAGTTCTAATACATCAGCACAAAGCAGAGAGCAGCCAGTGCGCCGCCCGCCAACGGGCCGGCCACGGGCACCCAGCTGTATGACCAGCCGCTGTCGCGCTTGCCCTTGATGGGCAGGATGGCATGGGCCACGCGCGGGGCAAGGTCCCTGGCAGGGTTAATGGCATAACCGGTAGCGCCGCCGAGCGACATACCTATGGCCATGATCAGGCAGGTCACGGGGAAGGCTCCGAGACTGCCCATTCCCACCATGGGAGTATTTTCCGCAGTGGAGAACACCAGGATCACGAACACCAGCAGCCAGCTTGCAAGAGCCTCGCAGAAGAAATTGCGCCAGTCGTTGCGTACTGCAGGCATGGTGCAGAATACGCCCAGCTTGGAATCAGGCTCTTCCGTGGCATCGAAATGGTCCTTATAGAAAAGATATACGGCAAGGGCGCCGATGAAGCCTCCCAGCATCTGGGCGACGATGTAAGGCAGCACTTCAGCCCAGGCGAATTTGCCGGCCACGGCGAGTCCCAGCGTCACGGCGGGATTGAGGTGCGCTCCGGAATAAGGCCCGGCGATAAATACGCCGCACATCACGGCAAGGCCCCATCCGAGGGTGATTACAACCCATCCGCCCCCGAAGCCCTTGGATTTCTTGAGGGTGGTGCAGGCGACAACTCCGTCGCCGAGCAATATCAGCACGAAGGTGCCGACAAGTTCAAAAAGACATTTGGTCAGTAGTTCCATATTGTTATTTAACTAGTGTTCTTGAGATTGCATCTTTCCATCCTTCCACGGCCTTCTGAACTTCAGCCGCAGCGGCGACTGGCGTGAAACGGCGTTCGGCCTTCCACTGGGCCTTGAGAGAGTCGAGGGAAGTCCAGAATCCGACAGCAAGGCCGGCAAGGTAGGCGGCGCCGAGGGCGGTGGTTTCGGTTACCACCGGACGTACCACTTCGGTGTCGAGTATATCCGCCTGGAACTGCATCATCAGGTTGTTGCGGGAGGCACCCCCGTCCACCTTGAGGGAGCGGATGGATATGCCGGCATCCTTGCGCATCGCGTCCACCACGTCCATGGTTTCGAAAGCTATCCCTTCAAGTGCGGCACGGGCAATGTGCGCGGCGGTGGTGCCGCGGGTGATGCCGGTGACGGTTCCCTTTGCATACGGGTCCCAGTACGGGGCGCCGAGTCCGGTGAGGGCGGGCACAAGGTACACCCCGCCATTGTCGGGCACCTGCGAGGCAAGCGCTTCGATCTCGGATGACTGCTTGATGATGCCAAGTCCGTCCCTGAGCCACTGGACTATGGATCCCGCCACGAACACGCTGCCTTCGAGCGCATAATCCACGCGGTCCCCTATCTTCCATGCAATGGTGGTGAGCAGTTTGTTCTGCGACTTGATGGCCTTGGAGCCGCTGTTCATCAGCAGGAAGCATCCGGTGCCGTAAGTATTCTTGATGTCGCCGGGCTCCGTGCACATCTGGCCGAAAAGGGCCGACTGCTGGTCTCCCGCAGCTCCCGCCACAGGCACTCCCCCAAGCAGCTCGCAGCTTCCGTAGACTTCGCTGCATGAGCGCACCTGAGGCATCATCGACGCCGGAATGCCCAGCAGGTCAAGCAGTTCCTCGTCCCACTGGAGGGTGTGGATGTTGAAAAGCATCGTGCGTGAGGCATTGGTAACGTCGGTGCAATGCACCCTTCCGCCGGTCAGTTTCCAGATCAGCCAGCAGTCGACCGTACCGAAGCGCAGCCTGCCCTGACGGGCGAGGTCACGTGCGCCTTCCACATTCTCGAGTATCCAGCGTATCTTGGTGCCGCTGAAGTAAGCGTCGATGAGCAGACCGGTCTTGTCCTGTATCTTTTCGGTCAGTCCCAGCGCCTTGAGCGAATCACAGTATTCTGAGGTACGGCGGTCCTGCCAGACGATGGCGTTGTACACCGGCCTGCCGGTC
This sequence comes from Bacteroidales bacterium, assembly GCA_017561765.1. GTDB lineage: Bacteria > Bacteroidota > Bacteroidia > Bacteroidales > UBA932 > Cryptobacteroides. Next base: position 3,701 of record JAFZBM010000193.1, read on the forward strand.
TCCGCATCCCATACTATGGTGGTCTCGCGCTGGTTGGTGATGCCTACGGCTGCAATCTCGGACGTGTCGGTGCCGCATTTGGCAATCACGTCGAGCATGACTCCGGATTCGCTCTCCCAAATCTCTTCGGGATCATGCTCCACCCAGCCGGGACGGGGGAAATATTGGGTGAATTCCTTCTGGCTGACGGCCACGGGAACGCCGTCACGATCAAAAATGATGGCACGGGAACTACTGGTTCCCTGATCGAGTGCAAGAATATATTTTTTCATAATAGTCTTTCGCAAATATAATTGATTTTTTTGGTATTTTTGTAGGACTAAAACTCAAATAACATGAATCGTTACATCAGATTATTTATCCTTTCCGCAGCCGTTCTTGCTGCAGCGGGATGCTCCTCATCCAAGAAGCTTGCCTATTCTCCCGAGAACGGCTTCCCCATCATCGACCAGCAGGGCAAAGTAGCCATCGTGGCGCACCGCGGCTTCTGGAACTCCGAGCAGGGAGGCTTCAGCGAGAATTCCATCGCCTCGCTCAAGGCCGCCCAGGACGCAGGGCTCTGGGGAAGCGAATGTGACATCCATATCACCGCTGACGACGTGGTGATCGTCAACCACAATCCTGATATTGACGGCAAGAAGATAGCGACCCATAAGTTCGCCGACTTCGCCAACGACCTGCTGCCCAACGGCGAGCGTCGTCCCACCTTTGACGAATACCTCGACCAGGTCGCCAAGTGCAGCACCACCAAGCTTATAATCGAACTCAAGAAGCAGCCCTCCGAAGACCGTGAGGACCTGCTGGTGGCCAAGACAATCGCGGCTCTCAAGGTGCACAAGCTATACGATCCAAACAAGGTGCTGTTCATCAGTTTCAGCAAATATATGTGCGACGTGATCGCAAGGCTCTGCCCCGAATTCATCAACCAGTTCCTTTCCATGGATTTCCTTGGCGACCAGGATCCCGACATCTACGGGCCCCAGGGCATCAACGGCGTGGATTATCACTACAAGATGTTCGACGCCCACCCCGAGTGGGTAAAGCACGCCCACGACCTCGGCATGTCGGTTAACGCCTGGACTGTGAACAAGGAAAAAGATATCAGGAAGATGATCGAAGTGGGCGTGGATGCGATCACCACCAACGAACCCCTGCTGGTGCGGGAGATCCTGGGCGAGAAAGAGTATAAATGAAGAGAATTAAATAACGATAGACCAATGGTAAAAGTAAACTTGAAAGGTTGCGGTTCCTTTGTACAGGACGCAGAGTATCAGAAGTATGTTGAAAAAGCCCTGGCCGCCTACGACGTGCTGGACAAAGAGACGGGAGCGGGTAACGACTTCCTTGGCTGGAAGGCCCTGCCGGACGGCACTCCGGAGTCGCTCATCAAAGATTTCGAGGCAGTCCGCGACAGCTGGAAGGCACTTGGCATCGATCTCGTGGTTGTCATAGGCATCGGCGGTTCCTATCTTGGCGCCCGCTGCGCAGTAGAGGCCCTCAACCATCAATTCCTGCCCAAGAAAGGCAGCCCCCGCGTGGTATTTGCCGGAAACAACCTTTCGGAAGAGTATCTTGCCGAAATGATGGACCTTGCCGAGGTGAGCAACGTGGCCTGCATAGTCATATCAAAATCAGGCACCACCACCGAACCCGCAGTGGCGTTCAGGGTCGTCAAGGAGCACATTGAGCAGCGCTACGGCAAGAAAGATGCGGCGGTACGCATCGTGGCCATCACAGATGCAGTCAAGGGTGCGCTGAAGACTCTCTCCACCCAGGAAGGATACCGCAGTTTCATAGTCCCCGACAATGTGGGAGGCCGTTTCTCGGTACTCTCCCCCGTCGGTCTCCTGCCCATTTGCGTAGCCGGATACGACATCCGCGCCATGCTCAAGGGAGCAGCCGCGGCAAAGGCCCAGACGAGCGTGCGAAGCGCCGACAACCCTGCTGTACAATACGCTGCAATGCGTAATCTGCAGTATTTTGAGCTGGGCAAGAAGGTCGAGGTTCTGGTGACCTACAATCCCCGCCTGATGTTCCTTGGCGAATGGTGGAAACAGCTCTTCGGAGAGTCCGAGGGCAAGGACGGCAAGGGCATCTAC
>JAFZBM010000194.1 GCA_017561765.1 Bacteroidales bacterium
GCTGGAATTCGGCATATCATAGGTGCCAGGTCCCACCCAAGTCGCCGTCTTCGTGGTGCCATCGGCCTTGGTGAGCGTAACAGTGCTTCCTTCGATGGCGAACTTACCCGTGGACAGCGGCAGAACATCATAGAACTTCCTCAAATCCAGATCCAATCCGTTCTCCGGATTCACGCTGCCGGAATAAACGAACCACCAGTTGCGAGCATCTTCACCAGCGTAGTTCACGAAGGTTCCGTCAGCGCCGATCTGATAGTAATTGTCCGCCAGCGCCGTAATACCGCGGCCGTCCTCCTTGTTAAAGTAGTCAGGTTTGGTGAGGAGGTCAATGACCTTAGTACCACCGTACTGCTGACCAGTACCACCCCATAACCACATATGAGTAATGCGATACGTCTTAGCGGCTGCGGGTTGGGCATTGACATCGACAGGAGCCATCTTGCTCAGGTAGTTCCGCTTGATGGTGACGGACTTGGCCGTGGACTTTTCAAAGACGCCGCCGTCGTGATTGACCGTGACGGTGAAACCCTTCGAGAAGGTCACCGGCGGGACCACGAACCAGAAATCGACACCCTCCTCCGCCGTCGCGCCAAGGACGACCGGTTCAGCGCAGGTAAGGGTGATTTCTGTCGATGCGTCCTCGGCCATCGCTAAAGCTCCCGACATCGACACGGTCGCCTTGCCCGCGATCTTTTCACCGTTGTTGCCCTTCAGGGTGATGGAGTTCACCGAGGCACCGCCGTACAGGCTGACCCGCAGGAAACCGCCGAGGTTCTTGAACTGCAGGTTGTCATCGGCACCCAGGGAAATCATCGTGTTGGCGCCCGGGCCGAAGGACTTTTCCGCATACGCCTGCTCCGCGGGCAGCGTCAGGCTCAGCCCGCTGCCGCCAATCGAAGCACTTGACTGATAAGGATATAGAGCCACGACATACTGGATTGTCGCTCCCGTCGCGCTGCCGCCATTGTCGACCTCCCGGAACTCACCCGATGCATCCCCGGTCTCCCCGGTGAACACAAACTCCTGGTTAACCGTCGATTTATTGAAAAGGCTGATGCGGTCGTCGGCATTCCAGCGGAGGTACAGGTCCTCATTGACATAGACCCTTGTCCCCTCCTCGACCGCCGGCTGCTCGAACGAAGCGAAAACCTTCCCGCTCCCGAGCTTCACAGTCTCGAACTCCTTCTCCTGAACGGAACAGGACGCCACCACCACCGCGGCAGCCATCCCCAAATACAAAGCAATCCGTCTCATATCCTTCCCCTCCTTACCACTCAATTTCCGGATCATCCCCACCATCAATGGGCTCAAGATTGGACTGCAGGAACGATACCTCCTGCCTCATCTCAACAACTCTCACACAAGGCGCCTCATAGCCCCCCTGCGTCAAACATGTTTCGGTGTATTTCATATGCGGTAACTGATTTAACTACAAAAATATAAAATCTCCCTTGAAAACACAAAACGATTCCCTTGACACTCAACAAAAAAGCACCCGCATCACTGCGGGTGCCGAACGTTATGGAGAAGTTTAAGCTTAGTTTTCTTCTTCCAGTAATGCAAAATGCAGGCCGTCGAGCTTGTTCCATTCGCCGCGGGTGAAGTCGGGCATCACGACGGGCATGGAGCCATGGTTGATGGAAACCTCGGTGAGTTCCACGAGGGAGCTCCATTCGGCGGCATCGTAGACGTCCTGGTCCAGCGGGAGACCGTGGTGCAGGCAGTAGATGAGGCGGTAGTCCATGATGAAGTCCATGCCGCCGTGTCCGCCGACCTCCTTGGCCTTCTCGGCGATACCCTTGGCGATCGGGTGTTCGTAGGCGGCCATCAGGGCGTCGCGCTCGGCGTCGCTCATGTACTCTTCGGCGTCCAGGTCGTCGTAGGCGACGGGAGCCTTCACCATGTCAGCGCCCAGGGCGAGGCCCTCGTTCGGGTACTTGTTGGCGAAGCCCTTGGTGCCGGTGACCTGGTACATGCGGTTGTAAGGACGAGGGGTGACCACGTTGTGCTCAACAAGGATGGTCTTGCCCTTCTCGGTGCGGATGAAGGTCATGGTGTTGTCACCGTTGGCGTACTTCTCGACGACACCCTTGCCATAGCGCTTGTCAGCGATCTCCTGGCCGTTGAAGGCGTCGGTGTCCATGGACACGAGCACGTTCATCTTGTCGCCGCGGTGAATGTCGATGTCCTGGCAGACAGGACCGATACCGTGGGTCGGATAGACGTCACCGTGGTGGTCCTTGTTGTAGGTCATGCGCCAGTCGCCCTGGTACTGGTCCCAGTAGGGATCCAGGTTGTGGCAGTAGGAGCCTTCCACATGCACGACCTCGCCGAAGACACCCTGCTGGATCATGTTCAGGCAGGTGAGCTCGAAGAAGTCGTAGCAGCAGTTCTCCAGCATCATGCAGTGCCTGCGGGTGCGCTCGGAAGTGTTCACCAAGTCCCAGCACTCCTTGATGCTGGTGGCGGCGGGAACCTCGATGGCCACGTGCTTGCCATGCTCCATCGCATAGACGGCGATCGGAGTGTGCAGCTGCCAAGGAACGGCCAGATAGACCAGGTCGATGTCATCGCGCTCGCAGAGCTGCTTGTAGCCCTCCTCGCCGCTGAACTCGTACAGCGCGCGGGGAGCGCCGTGCTCCTCCAGGATGCCCTGGGCCCGCTCCACGCGTTCCGGAAGCAGGTCGCAAAGGGCGACGATGGTAGCGTCCTCAATGTACGGGAAACGGTGCAC
>JAFZBM010000195.1 GCA_017561765.1 Bacteroidales bacterium
CCGTGGCCACGTGAACGGGAGGGGCCCGCAAGCGGAGCGCAGTGGGAGGGATGAAAGTTTCCCGGGGGCAAGGGAGCCCAGGAGGCTATGCTGCATCAGGCCATGACTGGGGCGGAGGAGCGATGATGTGGACCTCTTTGTGCTTGACCGGATGCTCGAAACGTATCTCGTAGGCATGGAGGCATATTCCGCCGTCGGGATTGGAACGGGGCGCACCATATTTCAGGTCTCCCTTGATAGGACAGCCGATGTGCCCCAGCTGGCAGCGGATCTGGTGATGCCTGCCCGTAAGCAGTTCGACTTCGACCAGATGGTATTTGTCGGTGCTTTTAAGGAACTTATATTTCAGCCGCGCCAGTTTGGCACCGGGCCGTTCCGTGGTTATGTACGATTTGTTCTTCGCCTCGTTCTTGATCAGCCAGTCTTCCAGAAGGCCCTCCGCAGGATCGGGTTTGCCGCAGCACAGGGCCCAGTATGTCTTGTGCACCCCGGAGTTTTTGAACATCACTCCAAGACGCCCAAGGGACTTGCTCGTCTTGGCAAGTATGCAGATGCCGCTGACGGGCCTGTCAAGACGGTGGGGTATGCCGAGGAAAACCTGTCCGGGCTTGGAATCGCGTGCGGCTATGAAGGCCTTGTAGGCATCGGCAAGGCATTCGTCGCCGGTCTTGTCGCCCTGCGTGATCTCGCCGGGCAACTTGTTGACGATCAAAAGGTGGTTGTCTTCGTACAGGATACGTGACTGCAGGTCGTTGTATTCTTCTTCTGTCAGCTGTCTGTAATACATATTGATACAAATTTAGCATTTTTTCTCCATTTCTGGCATCTAACTTAAGCGGAGAGCGGTCCGGCGTTACTCAGCCGCAGCGGCGCAGCCGCGAGAATGGACGTAGCCGGATTGCTCTCCGTTTAAGTCAAATGCACGAATAATGACAATTTGTCACAATTCGCGGGCTGGCAAAGGTTTTGATGAATGGAGATGCGGACTGCATAAGTCAGTAAAGGATTGTAAAAACAAAAAGGAATTAAGAATATGGGAAAAATTATCGGAATCGATCTCGGCACCACCAATTCGTGCGTAGCCGTAATGGAAGGCAACCAGCCTACCGTAATCATTAACGACGAAGGCGCCCGCACCACTCCGTCCGTCGTGGCTTTCACCGACGGCGGTGAGCGCAAAGTGGGCTCGCCGGCAAAGCGTCAGGCAATCACCAACCCCAAGAACACCATCTTCTCCATAAAGAGGTTCATGGGCGAGACTTACGACCAGGTGGGCAAGGAAGTCGCACGCGTGCCTTACAATGTGACCCGCGGTGACAACAACACCCCCCGTGTCGACATCAGCGGAAGGCTCTACAGCCCTCAGGAGATCTCCGCAATCATCCTTCAGAAGATGAAGAAGACCGCGGAAGACTATCTGCGCCAGCCTGTTACCGAGGCGGTCATCACCGTCCCCGCATATTTCTCCGACAGCCAGCGTCAGGCCACAAAGGAGGCCGGCAAGATCGCGGGCCTGGATGTCAAGCGTATCATCAACGAGCCTACCGCGGCAGCTCTTGCATACGGCCTTGACAAGAAGAACAAGAATATGAAGGTGGCTGTCTATGACCTCGGCGGCGGTACCTTCGATATCTCCATCCTTGAACTTGGCGACGGCGTATTCGAAGTGCGCTCCACAAACGGTGACACCCATCTGGGCGGCGACGACTTCGACCAGGCCGTTATCGACTGGCTCGCAAGCGAGTTCGCGGCGGAAAACGGCGGTATGGACCTCAAGAAGGACCCCATGGCGCTCCAGAGGCTCAAGGAAGCTGCCGAAAAGGCAAAGATCGAGCTCTCCAACGCTGCCAGCGCAGAAATTAACCTGCCTTATATCACAGCAGTTGACGGTATGCCCAAGCATCTGGTCAAGACCCTCAGCAGGGCTAAATTCGAAATGCTCTGCGACGATCTTTTCCGCCGTAGCATCGAGCCTTGCCGCAAGGCCCTCGAGGATGCCAAGCTGAGCGCATCACAGATTGACGAAGTGCTGCTCGTGGGCGGTTCCACCCGTATCCCCAAGGTACAGCAGCTGGTTAAGGAGTTCTTCGGCAAAGAGCCCAACAAGAGCGTCAATCCCGACGAGGTCGTGGCTATCGGCGCTGCAATCCAGGGCGGAGTGCTCACCGGCGACGTGAAGGATGTTCTGCTTCTCGACGTTACCCCTCTGAGCCTCGGTATCGAAACCCTTGGCGGAGTGATGACCAAGCTTATCGAGTCCAACACCACTATCCCGGCCAAGAAGAGCCAGGTGTTCAGTACGGCTGCCGACAACCAGCCTTCAGTAGAGATCCGCGTGCTCCAGGGCGAGCGTCCCATGGCAAAGGATAACAAGCAGATAGGTGTGTTCCACTTGGATGGCATTGCTCCTGCGCCCCGCGGCATACCCCAGATTGAAGTCAGCTTCGACATCGATGCCAACGGTATCTTGAGCGTGTCCGCACGCGACAAGGCCACCGGCAAGGAGCAGAGCATACGTATCGAGGCTTCAAGCGGCCTTTCGGACGCCGAAATTCAGCGCATGCGCGATGAGGCCAAGGCCAACGAAGAGGCGGACAAGGCGGAGAAAGAGCGTGTCGATAAGATTAACAATGCCGATGCCATGGTGTTCCAGACTGAAAAGAATCTCAAGGAATACGGCGACAAGATCCCTGCCGAGAAGAAGAGCGCCATCGAGAACGCCTGCAGCGAGCTCAAGAAGGCCGTCGAGGCCAAGGACCTGAGCGCTATCGAGCGTTACAACGCCGAACTTGAGGCCGCATGGCATGCTGCATCCGAGGATATGGCAAAGGCGGCCCAGGGTGGCCCTCAGGGCCCTCAGGGCGGTGGCTTCAACCCCGGTGACGGCGGTTTCAATCCCGGCGGCGGATTCAACGGCGGCCCCCAGGGCGGTCCCGGACCGGACTACGGCAACGGCCAGCCGGATGAACAATAAAAACGAGACTGCTTTATTTGTAACTTCCCAGAAACACCACCGCACCGGTGGTGTTTTCTTTTATTGCAAAAAGGAATGGTCTGTCGGCGTGGAATGGAATAAAAGTGATAGAGTCGCCATCTAAGTTTGCGCCGTCCATGACAGTAACGCTTACCGCAGCTGCTTCAGATCCTTTCTCGTCTACGGTAATCCTTGCCACCTGTTTTATAAGGTTAATACTGAGCGGATTGGAAGTCATGTGAGGGAAATCAGCCTCGGTTGTGAATGCTGTCTTAATGCCCATGTGCTGCAGTATGGTTGTAAGGTCTGAATCGAAATCTATGCTGAAGCGTGGAATCTGCAAGTCTACTGCTTTCAGTTTGGTAGCGCTGAAAAGCTTTTCCCATTCGTCATAGGAGCGTTGAGCGAGTTTGTCTATCTCCACCCCGACAGCTGGAAGCATGACGTACATGGAATAATTACCGAAGTGTCCGTTTTCGCCATATGGCAGCCGGACCATACTGCATTCTTTGTCTTCAGCGTATAATATGGAGTAGTCGTCTTTTCTTGACATCATCAATACACTGCGGGTATTGCCGTCGGCACCTGTAAATGCAGACACTTTGGTTGCCCGTGGCTCAAATGCCGTGGCCCATGAAGCAGAGAAATATAG
>JAFZBM010000196.1 GCA_017561765.1 Bacteroidales bacterium
AATGAACGACCTTTGCATCAAAGAAACTACAACAATATGGACAGAAGAGACGCCCTCAAACGTATGGGATTAGGCCTGGCCGCCGTGGCCATGGCCGGCATTGCCCCCAGAACCCACGCCGCCATCCTCAAGGACCGCGCCAAGGACAAGAAGCGCCTGGTATTTTATTTCACCGCCACCGGCAACTCCCTTTTCGTAGCCCGTCAGTTCTCTGACAACCCGCTCAGTATCCCTCAGGAAGTCAAGAAAGGTTCTCAGGTCTTTGAGGCCGACGAAATCGGCTTCGTGTTCCCGGACTATGCTTCTGCCGCCCCGGTGATTGTGCAGGAATTCCTGGCGAAGAACACCTTCAAGGCTTCCTACCTTTTCGCCATCGTCACCTTCGGCAATGCCAGCGTCATGGTGGCCGAATGGGTGCGTGACTATGCCAAGGAGAAAGGCGTCAACTTCAATTACATCAATTCCATCCTGATGGTGGACAACTATCTGCCCGTATTCGACATGAACGAGCAGATGAAGATTGACAAGCACGTGGATGAAAGCCTGGCCAAACTGCTGGAAGACGTTGGGGCACAGAAGAACTATGTCCAGGCCGCCGATTTGGGGTTCTTCAACCAAGACATGCTCAAGGGTATGCAGGACCAGCACTTCTCCATGACGGCCGACCGCCTGCTGGAACTGAAAAAGGACCGCTGCGTGGAATGTATGACCTGCGAAAAGGTGTGCCCGCACAAGAACTTCTCTTTGGGCAATGACGGTCTCCAGTTCGCCGGCAAGTGCGAGTACTGCCTGGCCTGCGTCCATGCCTGCCCGCAGAAGGCCCTCACGCTCAAATCCAACTGGCCCGGCGCCCCGGGCGAGCGCAATCCCGAGGCCCGCTACCGCAACCCGAACGTGTCGCTGATGGACATTATCAAGTCCAACCGGCAGTAGAACAAATACCAGATAATGAGAATGCCTCGACAGAATTGTGGCATCTGTCGGGGCATCAATGTAAAATGGAATTGAAGAGGTTATTCCACCTCTACAACCGTGTATTTGGTCGTACCCAGTCCGGCCTCCTCGCCGCGATAGACGATGCGGGTGCCGTGACGCTGGTTGATGCGCTCCAGCAGGGCCTTGGTGTCGTTGTTCTCGTCGTTCGGAAGATTGAAGACCTGGTCCAGGCAGAACTTGTCCAGGGCCACAGGGTCCAGGGAAGCGGCGATGCCGATGTCCTGGATGGTGGGCTCGTGCGGGTTACCGTCACAGTCGCAGTCAATGGAAATGTTGTTCATCACATCGATATAGACGATGCCGTTCCTGCCTTTGAAATACTCGTGTACTGCTTGGGCGGCGGCACTCATGGATTCAATGAACGGAGTATTGTTCTCCGGCGAACTCTCCCAGCCCTCCGGAAGGTTCTGCCACAACTGATTGTAATCTTCGGCCTTGCCGGCCGTGTGGATGTAGGTCTTGCCATTACGGGAAGCCACACCGATGGAGGCGTTCTTCAGGACACCGCCGAAGCCGCCCATCGCGTGTCCCTTGAAATGGGCCAGGTTAATCATGAAATCATAGTTCTGCAGGTGCGAGCCCACGAGGTCGTACTTGATCCACTTGTCGTCCACCACGGGAATCTTCATCTCGCCTTCCTCGTCCATGATGTCCACGGTGGCGATGGCCGTATAGCCATGCTCCTCGATGGCCTTCCAGTGGTCGGCCGTCTGCTGGCGGTTGCCGGCGTAAGCGGTGTTGCATTCCACCAGGTTGGCGTTCACCTTCTTTACCAGCGGGCCGATGAGCTCAGGACGGAGGTGGTTACTCAACATGGACTCACCGGTGGAAATCTTCACCGCTACTCTGCCTTTGGCCTCGACGCCCAGGGCTTCGTAAACTTTGATCAACCCCTCAGGAGAGATGTCTTTGGTGAAATACACCACGGAGGCATTCTCGTCAGTCGTTTGAGCCTTCTTGTTGTTATTCTGCCCGCAGGACGGCAATACCATTGCCATCACTGCCAAAACGATCAGTATCCTTTTCATATTCTGTGGAGATTATTCAGTAAATGCTTTTCCAGAACCCCAGGCCTGCCCTACGACTGTGCCGAGGGCACGATAGCACATACCGGCGGCATCGAAGACGATGGGCTTGAGCTTCGCAAGGTCCACCTTTCCGTCGGTAAGGATACTTTCGTCAGCACTCTGGTTGATGACTTCGCCGATGAGCATGCCACCCTCAAAACTAACCACCTTGCATTCTAGCGTAAGCGGATACTCGTTGATGATGGGGGCGTCTACGTTGGGGCTGGGGGTAATGGTAAAACCGGCCTTAGCAACCTTATCCGGCACTTTATTGCCGCTCACCAGGCCAAAAAAATCGGACTCGGCAACCGTCCTTTCATCGGCAAAACTTACAGTAAAGGCACCGGTCTTTTCCAGATTGTCGGTGGTTTTGTGCTTGGACAGGCTGATGACAATTTGCTTGTAATCCAGCTGTCCAGCCCAGGCGGCCATCATCACGTCGGGGTTCTTGTTTTCGTCCCAGGTGGCAATCATCACGCACGGCTGGGGTGTGGTCACAAGGGCATGGTTGGGGCCGAAGTTAGTGCGTCCGGCCACTTCCTGGAGGGGTTTATCGTTGTTCATATTCTGAATGGATTTGTCCGTGTTTTTGCAGCCTGCCATGACAAGCAGGGCGCTCAATGCAAAGATAATGGATTTCTTCATGGTTATCCGTAAGTTTCAATCAGATACTTCACAAACCGGGGATCCTGAAAGTTGATGAAGCCAGCATCTTCCTGGTTGAGCGTGGCAATCTGCTGCATATCATTGGACGTGAGCGAGAAGTCAAAGATGTTGGAGTTCTGCTCCATCCGCTCCTTGTGCGTAGACTTGGGAATGGCCACGATACCGCACTGCGTGAGCCAGCGGAGGGCTACCTGGGCGGCCGTTTTGCCATAGCGCTCGCCAATTTCGGCGAGCATCGGATTTTTCACCACGCCTTCTGCGCCCTGGCCGCCCAGCGGGCCCCAGGCCATCATCTTGGTATCGGTCTCGCAAAGGATGGGCTCGATTCCGGTCTGCTGGCAAAGCACGTTGCATTGCAGCTGGTTCACCATCGGCTTGATGTCCACATAGTGGGCGAAGTCG
>JAFZBM010000197.1 GCA_017561765.1 Bacteroidales bacterium
CTGTCCGCACCGTCCAGATCCATCACGATCTGCACCACGCCGTTTCCGGGCGAGGCTCGCAGGTTCTTGATCTCCGGTACCTGGCACACTCCAGCCCAGTCGCTCATGTATTCCTGCCCGTTGTCCGGCTTGATGTGCAGCCTGTAACTTCCGGAAGCGGGAGCGTCTTCAGTTCCGAAATGAAACATCCCGCGGGACAGGTAGCTGCCGTTCCAGATACGGCCGGAGCTGTGCTCGAGCGTCATGGTACCTGTAGGGTACTTTTTGCGCATTTCGCCGGATGTCGTGCCTATGGGATACACGTAGCCAAGGGTTATGCGGGTGGGCTCGCCGATCAGTATGTTGCCGGAAACCACGATGTCGGAGAATTCGGTATCCCCATACTCTACCGCGAAGGGGTAGATGCAGCCGGAAAGCATCAGGAGGACGGAACAATATATGATTATGCGGCTTTTCATCAGAATTTCAGGTTAAGGCTGAGATAAGGAATCTGGGTGGCGAACACCGACACCATGTAGCCCTTCACGCTGCTGCCGCCGGTGGTGGTATAGAACACCGAATATGCATTCCTGCGTCCGGTGACATTGTAGCAGCCGAGGGTGGCCGACATATGGGTGAGAGCCTTGAGATAATGTCCCGGCTCGATGTTGAGGGCCAGGTCGAGGCGGAAGTAGTCGGGGATGCGGTATGCGTTCCGTTTGGAGTACAGCAGGCGTATGGCGTTGCCGTAGTAATACTGTCCCAGGGGTATGGTCACCGGCCTTCCCGTTGAGTAGTCGAGATTGAACGAGATGCTGTAGCGGTGGGTGAATTTGTAATTGCCCACCAGCTTGAGGTCGTGCGGCTTGTCGTGGGGAGCATTGTACCAGGCGCCGCCGTTGATGGTTTCAAGCCCGCGGTCTTCTATTTCCTGGAGCAGGGACCTTGACCATGTGTAGGAGAGCCATCCGGTCAGTCGCCCGGAACTCTTGCGCAGCATCAGTTCGACGCCGTAGGCCTTGCCCCTTGTGCGCACCAGGTCGGCGGCAAGCTGTTCGTTCATTGAGAGCACCGCCCCCGACTTGTAGTCAAGGCAGTCGGTCATCCTCTTGTAATAGCCTTCCAGCGAGATGTCCACGGCGTTTCCGAATACTGTCCAGTATGCTCCTGCCGCCGCCTGCCAGCCCTTCTGGGGCCGCAGATCCGCTCCGGCAAGCTTCCATGTGTCCATGGGCGATATGGCCGAAGTGTTGGAAATCAGGTGGATGTACTGGCTCATAGTGTTGACGCCCGCCTTGAAGGACAGGTTGGCCATGGGCGAATACTTGCCGCTGAGCCTGAATTCGGGGTTAAAGTAGAATTTAGCCGGCGCGAAGGCCGTGAAAGCCGACAAGCGCACGCCGCCGTCAATGCTGAAAGGACTGTCGCCGGGCTGCCACTGGTCACCTGCGTACACCGCGCTTTCGAGTGCCCGCTCGAGCTTCAGCTCACGGGGAATCATGGCCGATTCATTTATCGGGGCAAGCTTGCCGGGACTTAGTGCGTAGAAAACCGCGTCCCCGCCCCAGGTGATATTGTGCCCGTCCAGGCGCCGCTGCACACACGCCCTTGCGAAAGCCTGGCGTATGCGCGTATCAAGGCTGTAGGCGCCCAGCGGGTCGGAATCGAAGCCGCGCTCGAGGGTGTTGGAATACTGGTCGTAGCCTGCCGATACCTTCAGGGACTTGTCGGCATCCTGCTTGCGGGTCCAGTTCAGGGCAATGTCGAGATTGGAGTAGCGGAAGGTGGTGTCGCTCCTGAACGAGAAGGCGTCGCGCGACCAGTAACCGGTGAGTTTCAGGGTGTTGGCTTCGTCGAAACGGTGCGTGACCCCGAGGTTGAGGTCGCTGAACGACGCGTTTCCGCCGGAGTATCCGGTGGTGGTCGGGAGCCGCTTCAGCAGCCAGTCGGAATAGGTGGTGCGGCCCCCCAGTACGAAAGTTGTCCTGTCTTTGACAATGGGGCCTTCAAGGGCCAGGTGACTGGTGAGTATGCCGAGTCCGAGCGAGCCCCGCACCCTGTCGGTATTGCCGTCTCGGGTGCTTATGTCCAGAACCGAAGAAATACGGCCTCCGTAGCGTACTGGGATGGAACTCTTGTACAGTTCCACATCGTCCACCACATCGGTGTTGAACGCCGAAAATATGCCGAAGAGATGCCCGGGATTGTAGATGGTGCCTCCGTCCAGCAGGATAAGGTTCTGGTCGGCCGATCCTCCGCGCACGTTGAAGCCGCCGGAAGCTTCGCCTACCGATTTGACTCCGGGCAGGGTGAGCACCGTCCTGAGCACGTCCCCTTCGCCGAAAGCCGCGGGCACATGGGTGATGGTGGCGGAGCTGAGCTTTTCGAGCCCCATGCCGGCATTCCTGTGATTGGCCATGGAATTGGCGGTCACGTATGCGCTCTGCAGCGCAGTTACCTTCTCGCGCATCACTATGTCCAGGCTCCCGCTGCCGTGCACTATCACATGAATGTCCATGTCTTCCATGGAGTATTCCCTGAACGTCAGGAGGCGCTCTCCGGCGGGCAATTTCAGTTCATATCGTCCGTCGTTTCCGGTGTAGCACCAGGCTTTGCCGCCGCTGTCCGTCACCAGCACCGCCGCAAGGGCTTCGCCGGTGGCGACGTCGCGCACGATACCGGACACATTGGCGGTAGTTTCTCCCGATCCGCGGTGCCCTATTTCATAAGTTTTGTTGCGGTAGTTCGCTATCAGCGCCTCCTGCTCGATGGCCGCCATGAGCTTGCGGCGTTCTTCTGAAGGGTCTTCTTTTGAGAACCATCCGGTCGGCAGGGACTGTGCGCCGGAAGTGCCGCCGGGGATAGCCTGGCGCCTGAGTTCCCTCGGAATGAAGATGTCGGGAGCGCTGCCTGGCGGCAGTTCCGCCGGACGCATCGCCCTCCTGCGCGCCTTGCCGGGGTGAATCCTCCTCAAGGCGCCGCGCTTTTCGGTATAATAGTAGTCTTGCTGGCGGAAGTAGGCTATGATGTTTTCCCTGTAGTTGGGATCGTCGTATCCTATGCTTTCGGGTCCGTTATGGTTGCCGGGTTCGCGCAGGAAGTGCTTCTGCCGGTTCATCCATACGGTGCGGTTTCCGTCTTTCATCGCCACCCAGAAGCCTTCGGGCACATCTTCCACTCCGTAGAAGCGAAGGTTGACATAATTAATTCCGTCGATGCGTATCCATGCGGTAAGTGTCTGTTCGAGCACTATCGGAGCGGAAAACTGCGACTGCTTCACCAGCGCTTCCTGGGTGTGGGCATTAATATTTGCATCGACGTCATCGTACAGCACGCCGTTGTATAAGACGCTGGCGTTGCCGTACTGCGGGGTGCTCCAGTAATAGTGGCCGTTGAAAGGGAAGCCATAGTCCGTGAGTACGCGCCCCCTGTATATGGGAGACTGTGCCGCGCACAGACCCCCCAGAAGGAAAAGTATACACCCAACTAACTTTCGCATTTAATTATAAAGCCCTGAGGCTCAATGCAAACCCGCCGCCGGACGCCATTCGGACGTTCAGGGTGTCGGCTGCCGACACTTCGCTGCTGGTAATGGTGTATGCCTGCGGTGCGGTGTCGTAGCCGGCTTCGGGAGCGTCGGCGTACAGGATGGCTTCGTAGCGCAGGGACGGGTCGAGGAAGTCCAGAGACACCGACACTTCATGTGCCTGCTCGCCGCAGACTCCGCCTACATACCATACGTCGCGAGGCTCGAGACCCCTGAGGTTCCTGGCAGTAGCCCCTTCGGGCAGGGCATATACGAAGCGGGCGGCCCCGGAGAGCATGTCGCGCTTGCCGTCAGGCAGTTCAGCCACGCCTTCAGCGGCTTTGTTGAGGGTCTCGATCCTGGGCTTGCGTGCGGTGACTATGTATTCGCCGGGCTCCGCTTCAAGGTACAGGCTCTTTTCCCAGTCGACCGCCACGTCCTTTATAAACTGGAAGGCGTCGGGGAAGCGCTCGTAGTTGTCCGGAAGGTCTGCCGCCATCTGCAGTGGCGAATAGAAGGTCACATAGAGCCCGAGCTGGTTGGCTATGGTGTGCCGCATCTTGCCGTTCTGTCCCGGAGCGGTGATGGACATATCCTGCTCGAAGATACCGGGCGTGTAGTCCATGGGGCCGCCCTGGAGGCGGGTGAAGGGCAGTACGCAAGTGTGTCCGGGGTTGATGTGGCCGCGATACTCTGTGCCCATGGCCGATTCGTTGCCTATCAGGTTGGGCCAGGTGCGGCACAGGCCGGTGGGCCTTACCGCCTCATGGGCGTTTACCATTATGTGGCAGTCCGCCGCCTTGCGGAGTGCGTACAGATAATGGTTGATGAGCGGCTGGCTGTAATGATGCTCGCCGTAAGGGATTATGTTGCCCACGTACCCGCTCTTCACGGCGTCATAGCCATATTGGTTCATAAGGGCGTACGCGGCGTCCATGTGGCGCTCGTAATTCACTGTGGACGATGATGTTTCGTGATGCATCACCAGGCGGATGCCCTTCCCGTGCGCATACTTGTTGAGGGCGGGAAGGTCGAAATCGGGATACGGGGTCACGAAGTCGAACACATAGTCCTTCTGGCAGCCGAACCAGTCTTCCCAGCCTTCGTTCCAACCCTCGATGAGCAGGGCGTCAAAGCCGTTCGCAGCTGCGAAATCGATGTAACGGCGTACGTTTTCGTTGTTGGCGGCATGCTGTCCGTGGGGCTTGAGGGCGCGGTAGTCCGTCTCTCC
>JAFZBM010000198.1 GCA_017561765.1 Bacteroidales bacterium
ATACCGCCGGAGTGATTGTCACCGCCGGGGCGGACGCTGCCGGAGTGATTGTCACCGCCGGGGCGGACGCTGCCGGAGTGATTTCCGGAGTGGCTGCCGCCGCTGTAGCTGCCGCCGCCGGAAGGCACGCGGGCGCTGCGGTCATGTATGTCAGAACCTGAAGAAGGACGGCTGGAGCTGCCTCCGCCTATGTGCGAACCGCCATTGGCCGGCGCGCTGCCCATCGAACGGGGTGCCGCTCCGCTGCTGATATGACCGCCCGACGGACGGCTGGAGCTGCCGGTGCTGCCCGAACGTGTGCCGCCGTACGAAGGCGCACTGCCCATGGAACGGTGCGAAGATCCGCTGCTCACATGAGCCGACGGACGGCTGGAGCCGGAAGAACCGCTGCTGCGGGAGTAAGAACCGCCGCTGCTGTGGCTGCTGCCGGAAGAGCGTGTGCTTGGGCTTGCTGATATACCGGAAGAACGATGGCTGGAAGATGAAGAAGAACTTCCGCTGTACGTCCTTCCGCTGCTATGGCTGGAGCTGTGGCTTGAGCCGTGACTGTATGAAGATCCGCTGCTGCTGTGCGAACTTGCGCCGCCGCGGCGGGACTGGCCACAAACCTGGGCACCGGGAAGGAAAGCGAAGATGGCGGCTGCCGTCATCAATGCTGCAAATCTTGTCAAGTGTTTCATAAGGCAGTGGTGTTTTTAATTGTTATAAATCCAATACTTTTGAGACAAGGACCTGAAGGAGGGGACGTCCGCGTTCCAGTAAGGAAGGATATCCTGAACCTTGAATCGCTTGCTGAATTCCTTACTGACAAAATCCGTTCCACAAACTTTGTTGAACATACCAATTCTGCCTTCGGACAGTTCAAAAGGATTCTTTTTATACAATTCATACACCGCCTGCATCACGTAAAACTGCACCAGAGTCAACGGAGCGGCATCATAATCGGTAAAATAATATTGTACGCCGTGAATAAGTTTTTTTGCGGAACTCCCGTAAAAAGGAGTGTAATGCACGGTTCTCCAGGCGACACCGGGCACGGCGTAGCTGTCGAGTCTCTCCTTGAGAGCATCGGCATCAATCCATTCGGCGGCGAACGCGTCGAACGGGACAGTGTAGCCTATGCCTATGTTTAGATAGTTGTTGAACTCCCCTATCAGTCCGGCGCAGGGATAGCAGATGGCGCTGCGCGGATAAGGGATGTTGGGCGAAGGCATCACCCACGGGAGTCCGGTCTGTTCGTAGGTCATGCTGCGCTCCCAGCCCTCCATAGGCACGACGGTGAGCTTGCACTTGACCGGGGCCTGGTCGCCTTTCTGACCGCAGTTAAGCCCTTCTTCGTTGATAAGGGTCGCCAGTTCTCCTACAGTCAGGCCGTAAATGTAAGGAATACGGTACTGGCTCACGTAGGAGAAGAATCCCTTGCGCACCACGCTGCCTTCAACCTTCAGTCCGCCAAGCGGATTGGGCCGGTCCAGCACCATCACCGGGATTTTCAGCTCGGCGCAGGTGCGCATGGTGAGCCCGAGGCAGCTGATGAACGTATAGGAGCGGGAGCCTACATCCTGAATGTCATATACAAGTATGTCGATTCCCTTCATCATTTCCGGGGTGGCCTGGCGTGTGGCTCCATACAAAGAATAAACCGGAAGACCGGTGGCCTCGTCCTTGCCCGACTCCACCTTGCCGCCGGCCCAGATATCTCCCCGCACACCGTGCTCAGGGGCATACAGGGCCACAAGATTGACGTTCTCGCGAAGGATGTCGATAGTTGAACGCAACTGGGAGTCAACGCCGCTCGGGTTGGTCAGGAGCCCGACGCGCTTGCCCTTCAGGCCTTCGAACCCGCGGTCGCGCAGAACCTCGATGCCCGGTTTGACGCGGGACCATGCGGTCAGGCTTACTGCAAGCGCCGCCGCACAAAGAAAGTAACGAAGAAAGTTGCGACACAACATAGCATTACAAGTATAAAGAATCCAACATACCCCAGAGCTTCTTGCAAGTATCCGGCCACAAGTCCCGGAAGCATCATAGACAAGGCCATGAACGCGGTGCAGATTGCATAATGGGAGGTCTTGAGAGGGCCCTCGGAGAAATGCATCATGTATAGCATGTAGGCCGAAAAACCGAAGCCGTAGCCGAACTGGTCGAACACCACGCAGGTGCCCACGACCCAGATGCTGGTAGGCTGGAAGATGCTCATATAAAGATAGACGGCGCAGGGCAGGGCAAGCGACAAGGCCATGGGCCACAGGCATTTGGCAAGACCGTTCCGGGCCACGGCAAGACCGCCGAGAATGCCCCCGGCCAGCAGGGCTATGACCCCGAAAGTACCGTAAACCAGGCCGAAGACTTCGGTCCCCAGTCCAAGGCCCCCGATTTCGGCGGGATCCTTGAAGAATGGGAACAGCATTTTTACCGAAAATGCCTCAGGGAGACGGTACAGAAGCATGAACGCGATGGCGAGCCACACTCCCTTTTTTCGGAAGAAAGAACTGAAAGCGGCCCCGAACCCTCGGGCGACATCGCCGGCCGTACGCACTGCGGCGGCACTGCGGTCCTCGTCAGGGCGCGGAAGGATAAAAGTGTGATACAGAGCCAGAAGCAGCAAAATACCCGAAGACACGAGCATAGTGACCGACCATGCGGCGGGTATGTCCCCCATTCGCTTTTCAAGCAGACCGGCCATGACCACCAGCACCCCCTGGCCGAATACCATGGCGATGCGGTAGAAAGTGCTTCTTATTCCTACGAACGCCGACTGCCGGCGCTCGTCCAGGGCCAGCATATAAAATCCGTCCGCGGCTATGTCATGAGTAGCCGACGCAAAAGCCTCTATTATGAAAAGAATCAGCGTCAGCGTGAAGGTGGTCAGGCGCACGGAGGCGGCCACAAGGCCGATCGCGGCAAGCATGATGAACTGCATCGTGACAATCCACCAGCGTTTGCTGCGGAATATGTCGACGAACGGACTCCAGAGGGGTTTTACCACCCAGGGTATGCTGATAAGGCTGGTAAGCAGGGCAAGCGTACCGTTGTCCATTCCCATATCTTTGAACATTATCAAGGATATGGTGTTCACGATGAAATACGGGATGCCCTCCACGAAGTAGAGCGTGGGAATCCACAGCCACGGAGTTCTATTTGCCGATTTCTGCACCTCTGTAGTAATGTTGTAGGATTTGTTTGTAGTCGAAGCCCTTTTCAGCCATGACCGCGGCGCCTATCTGGCAGAGTCCGACTCCGTGACCCCAGCCGTGGCCGCGCAGTACGAAAACATCGCCCTCAACGCTCACTTCGAAATTGGAGCTCTTCAGGTGCGAGGTGCTGAGCGCCCTTCTTATCGCCAGTTCCTTGCCTATAGTGGCGGAGCACTTGCTCCCGTTGATTTTCAGGTACTTGATTCGTCCCGACGGTCCCCTTTCCATCGCTTCCAGCGACTCGATCGTACCGAAATCGGTGCCCGTACGCTCGCGCACCAGGGCGGAAAGCTCTTCACGGGTGTATCGCTCCTCCCAGTCGTGGAATCCGGTGGTCTCAAGGTCATAATCCTTCAGCACCTTGGCCAGCAGTTCCTTGTCGCTGCAGTCGCAGTAGGGATCCTCGACGCTCTGCAGATACGGGTAGTCGCGGTCCTCCCAGCAGGTGCTGAACAGTTCCGTACGACCTCCGCAGCACTTTGAGAAGCGGGTGTCGCATATCTTTCCATCATAACGGAGCACCTCTCCCCAACTTTGGTCAATGGCGGCACGGACAGTATCGCCCACCTCCGGAGTCAGCCCCTGGTAGCGCTGGCAATGGTCGTCGGCGCATACGTCGTAGTTGTCGTGAGGCACCGCCGATTCAGCCTGATCCGGATTCCGCCTGTCGCGCATCCGCGCAAGAGCCCAGCTGCGGGAGATGACGGCGTGCGCCTTCAGGAACTCCAGCGACGCTCCCGGACTCATCTCCGAAGAAATCACGCTGAGCAGATAATCCTCCAGGCCGACGCGGTTGATGGCAGTCACCTTGTCGCCTTCGGCAATAAATTTCAGCGATCCCGCAAACTTTTGATTCTGTGTGCGTTGCCAGTGGAAATCTATGCCGATGGGGACGTTGCGGAGTATGAACGAAGGCTCCGCGAAGAGAGTGGATCGCGTCACCGAATCGAAATACAGCTCGTCATAGAGCGTCCCGTTGTAATTGATGCGCCCGTCCTTGACACTGACGCGCTGGGGGCCCGCACCGTCGGAGATGATCTCGAATTCTATCTCCTGCGCAGACAATATGCCCACCTCGATTTCAGGCTGGCGACGGGTCAGGCGCGACTGTATCATCTGTTCGTCCCCGGGACTCACGCTCACTTCCGATAGCATCTCCTCCAGCTGCGCCGGGGTGGCTTTTTCGAAATCTTCCTGCTTGGGAGCGACGAACACTCCGGCCATTTCAGCTGCGCCGGGGCCAATTGTCAGGTGGTCAGGGCCGTCGGTATAATAGTGATGGGAGCGGAGTTTGCTGCGCAGCACCACCATTACCCGGTATTCGGAATTATCGGCCTTGTACCAGGCGTAGAGATTGAACCGGGGTTCCAGGCCCGGGTCGGGAACGGGACAGCAGTCTAGGAACTGATAGAATACTTTCGCAAGCGACTTGGTGGTCTGTGCCTTTATGCAGTAAACGCCGCGGGTAAAGCCGTTGAAATGATAGAGTTTCGCATCCTTGACCACCGAAAGCGGCTGGCCTGGATTCTCAAGGAAGGCATCGACGGCCGTTTCAAGAGGCAGCGACCAGCGCGGAATGGCCTGGAAATGGAGATGGTCGGGAGCGGAGGCACCGCTCTTCGGGCCATTGTAATATACAGTATAGCCCCGGTACATGCAGGCAAAATCGAGCATGTCCGGCAGATGGTGCCATATGGCCTGCGGAAGGTGCTCGGAACGGGCAATAACAAGATGCCGGGCGAAGATGGGGAATGGGTTGACCTGGATATTGTATTTGCGGCCCTTGCGGCCTTCGAATTTCAGATGGAACTGCTCCGGGGGCCGGTTCTCCACGCACAGGAAACAAGGCCGGGCGGCAAGCGTGGCCTCGTCGGTATCGGCAGTGCTGGAAGCGATGCGCTCTGGGTTGAACTGTATCTTCGCTTCCAGTCCGCCAACCGTAAGCGAGCGTGTCCTCATGGATTTGAGGGCACGGAAATTGGCGGCGGCCAACGGCCACACCGACAGTTGGTCTTGAATGAATTTACTCAGCGGATCCATGTCAGAGAAGGGCTAACAGACTTTGCTTTATCTTGGGGAATTCGTATTCGAAATTGGGAGTCAGGATATCTTTTCCGAAAGCGTCTTCAAGCTCGGGGAGTGTCCACCAGCGGCCGTCGCACACCTCATTGCCGTCGGGCTTCAAATTGAAGCTGCCGACGGTAGCAAAGGTATTCACAAGTTCCCTTTCGTTTGACGATTCGTAAACGTAGGTAGCCAGCAGCACCGGGTTGAAATCGAAGAAGCCGAGTTCCTCGCCCGCCTCGCGGAAAAGGGTTTCGCGTAGATATTCTCCGTAGGTAACATGACCGCCTACGGCAAAATCCCAGTGAAGAGGGTACAGTGCCTTTGACTCTGAACGGCGCTGGAGGTAAATCTGGCCGAAGCGGCTTATAATATGCAGGTGCACAACCGGGTGCAGGAAATGCGAACCGTTATGGCAGGTGGACCTGGAAGCCCTTCCGACCACGGTGCCCGTGGGCTCGACCACCGGGAGCATCTCCCGGGTGCCCTTGTTGACCGATGCGAGGGGGGCGATATTATAAGGGTAAACCAGATCCATCTTCGGGAGTATTGATAATGGCTAATTCTTCGGGAGTGTAGAGCAGCCAGTCCGTGGAACCGGGCGCCAGGCGGGATGCCAGCACGAAGGCCAGCAGCAGGGCCGCAGCCACGCCTATCGTACCCAGCGTCCAGCGAAGCGCCTTAGGGAGGGGGCGGGAGATGGTGTGCGTTTTTGCAGGGCGAGCCGCGGGGGCATCGGAGATTTCGGGGATGAAATCGGCCGTTTCGCTCCCGGGGGCTGTGAGTTCGGGGGCAGCGGGAGAAATATCGGCCGTTTCGCTCCCAAGAACGGGAGTTTCGGGGGCGGCGGGAGGAATATCGGTCGTTTCGCTCCCGGGGGCTGTGGGTTCGGGGGCGGCGGGAGAAATATCGGCCGTTTCGCTCCCGAGAACGGTGGGTTCGGGGGCGGCGGGAGAAATATCGGTCGTTTCGCTCCCAAGAACGGGAGTTTCGTGGGCGGCGGGAGGAATATCGGCCGTTTCGCTCCCAAAAACGGGAGTTTCGGGGGCGGCGGGAGGGGTTGGCGTGACGGGGACGTCGGGCAAAGTTGCACTGCGGCGCGATTTAAGCGACACGGGCACAAGGCCGCAGGCGTCCGGCGAGATGTCCAGATCTTCATCCGCCACAAAGAAAAAATGATTCTCGCGCGTAGCCCTCAAGCGGCCCAAACCGGGCAACTCCACCGACTTGTCCCGCTGCAGTGTCTCCTTCAGTTCACTCAAGAACGCCCCGATTATCGCCGCGGCCTCATCGGTCTGGATATGGTTCCAGCTCGCATACAACTGCGACAACAAGTTATCGCCGGTCTCGCGCCCGGTGAACGACAGCCGGCGGTATGGAGGATTAACTGTATACCCGCGGTCGGAGAAAGACGCCGGCATCTCCTCAACCTCAAAAGTCCCAAGCCCGGGAAGAGCGAGGGAACTATTGTCGAGGATTAACTCCCCTATCATCCTTGATAGAAATTCCACATCCATAACAAGGCAAATTTAACAAATATCCTTGATTCTCCCAAATATTTGGCGGCGACACCCGATAAAAGAAGGGCAAAAAAATCGAGAAAAAATTTGCAATTCCGAAAAATCAGCGTAACTTTGCAGTCCCATTACAAATGATGGGTGAAATATTCCTCCTTAGCTCAGTTGGTTAGAGCACCTGACTGTTAATCAGGGGGTCCTGGGTTCAAGTCCCCGAGGGGGAGCCAAAGCGGACAAATTGGTTGAAAAATCGGTTTGTCCGCTTTCTTTTTGCCCGTAATTCCCTGATTTTAGGTATAATGGACATTTTCGGTTGGTGAAACGCCATATAACGATTTGATATATTGATATTTATGGCTACCTTATTGGAACGCGTTTCATTAAAGTAGTGACATGGCGTATTCCGGTAGATAAGCAAGCACGAACCGGGATGGATTAATGATGTCTGCTTGCTCCCCCACCTTTTTACCCCGGGGAACAAGCACTAATCGGCCTTTGAAGACACTATCTGCTTGCTCACATACCGGAGCTCGTGCGGGGGAAGATGGAATGTCCAAAATAAAGAAAAGGCCCAGAGGGTCAGCACTTTGACTGTCTTGGGAGACCTGAAAGCACCGACAGAAATGCCGGTGTTTTTTGTGGTGTTCTCATTTTTTTGCTATCTTGCTAGCATGAAAACAAAAGTCATACGTTTAGCCGCAGGACTTGCCGCGTTATTGACCGTCAGCATCAACATGGGTGCAAATGCGGATGCGGCAAACTCTACCAGCACCGGCAACATTGCCGCCAGTTCCACGCAAGTACAAGATACAATGGTACTTGGCAAACTTTATTTCGTTAATCTCAAAGAGGGGGAACAGCCTGTAATGACGGCCTTGCGTTTGTACGGAGACCGTTGCGGAACCGATGCTTTCAACACCAAGCCCTGTGCCAGCGAGGGAATCCGCTCTGTTTTCGAACTTAGCGAATGGATCGAGTTCTATCCGCAGGCCAGTGTAGGATCCGGTATCAAAGTGATGGTTTTCAAGCACAGGGCAGATCAGCGTTTTTACCTGGACAACACTTTGGACGACGAGGTCTCCGGCTATATCCTGGAATACGACCTGAACAAAGATCCCGACAAAGATGAAACCCACCATTGGGGTTCGTTTTACCTGCTTCCAGAAGAGGTTGATCCGGGCTGGTACGACTTTGTTTTCATCTATGACAACAAGGTTTTTGCTACCATGCTCACCCGTTTTTACAAAGAAGAAGAGATTTTCGGCTTATCCGACTCTGCGTTGGAAGAATTGATGTCACAAAGTCCTTCTTGATTCATTAAAGGAAAGGCATTCGCCAATCCCCGCCGCAGGTTCAAAAGATTGACGCGTCAAGCAATGTTTTTTGTGTCAATGCAAATTGTCACAGGGCCGTCGTTCACCAGCATCACCTTCATATCTGCGCCGAATTCGCCGGTGGCGACAGGACGTCCTATGGCAGCGGAGAGTGCGTTGCAGAATGATTCGTACATAGGGATTGCCGTCTTTTGCCCCGCAGCGCCGATGTAGGACGGCCGATTGCCCTTTTTGGTGGATGCCATCAGCGTAAACTGACTTACCACCAAGGCCTCGCTGCCCACATCCACAACACTGAGGTTCATCACCCCGGCATCGTCATCAAAAATACGCAGTCCTGCTATTTTTTTCACCAGCCAGTCAATATCCTCCTGTCCGTCATCATGTCCTACGCCAAGAAGTATCAGCAGCCCCGGGCCAATGGAGGCCTTAACCCTTCCGTCGATTGTAACGGATGCCTCTGAAACCCTTTGGATAACCGCCCGCATATCTTTTACTGTGCCAGATAAGCTGTGTTGGCCGCAATCTTGGTCCCGGAATAAGCACCGAATACAGCCATGGCG
>JAFZBM010000199.1 GCA_017561765.1 Bacteroidales bacterium
CACCCGCACCGTGGCCAATGTCCGCAGCTATTTCAACAAGTGCGGCGGCTCCCTCGGAACCAGCGGCAGCGTGTCTTTCATGTTTGACCGCAAGTGCACGTTCCGCGTCAAGGAAAAGGTAGGAATCGACCTTGAGGAACTCGAGCTTGAGCTCATCGACTATGGCGTGGAAGAACTCTTCGAGCAGGTCGAGGTGGACAAGGACGACAACGAGACCAAGGTTATCGTAATTTACGGCGAGCCCACGTCTTATGGCTCCATACAGAAATACATTGAGGAGAACGGCTACGAACTCATCTCCGGTGGTTTCGAGCAGATTCCCAATGTGGATCTCAAGGACGTCACCCCCGAACAGAGGGCGACCCTGGACAAACTGACAGGCCTGCTGGAAGACGATGAGGACGTGACCAACGTCTACACTACGCTCAAGCCTGAAGAGTAGTCAGGTCTCCGGACAGAATCTTGCGGTGCGCTTTAAGGCGCGCCGCTTTTTCGTTTTGCTCTATCATCTCCCTCTCTCCGGGGTCGGTGCATCCGTCCAGAAAGGCCTCCCAGATATATTCCACGGCTTGATTTGAGGGATGGACCAGGTCGTCCGCATAGAAACGGTAGTCCCGGAGTTCGTCGTTGAGAATCTCGAAAGCGGGGAAGTAGTCGGCTCCGCTGCACCCGTCTGCGGCGAGAAGAAGTCTTGCCTTGCTGACGGAATTGGCATGCGCCCCGTCACCGAGATGCCTTATGGGCGAAACGGTGAGCATGAAACGCTTGTCGGGATGGGCCTTGATTATTTTGTCCAGGCATGCCGCCGATTCTTCGACCGACAGCATCCTGCGGGTGAATTCCCCCGCGGGGCGCTTCAGGCAGTTCGACACTGGCTTTCCTCCTGCATACCATACGAACGATGTGCCGAGAGTCAGGATTACCCGGTCGCAGCATTTCCAGAATGCGCGGGCTTCAAGCAGCCGGGCGTTGGCATTCTCGAGGAATTCTTCCGCGGTCTCCCGGGCAAAGGATGTATGGTGCTCGAAAGAACATATCCTGCCTGCCTGCGCCCCCATCTCCACGCAGTCGGACAGTCCGAACATCGTATCGGAATCAAGTCGCTCAACTGCGCTCAGGAGGGATGCAGGATTGTACAGGGTCCCGAAGGGATTAACAAGCACGTTGAAACCCGCCGCGGCCATCTTTCCCCCTATCGTATCGGCAAAGCAGCTGCCGAGCAGCATCGTGTGTCCGCTCAGGAGAAATGGGCTCCCGAGAGGCGGATAAATAACTTTAGTCCATAATTTCATTTCTTCTGCAAAAATACTATTTTTGTGACGTATATGAAAAAAATCGCCGTAGCGCTAATCTTATTTGCAACCACATTTTCCGCCGGAGCCCAACATTTCGACTGGAATGTCAATTTCGACTATCTCTTCCGCAATTACGAATATGACCGCTCGGGTAATGTGTACGACGATTCCTACACCCTGCATGCCGCAAGGCTGACTCCCGAGGCCGGATTGCTCATAAAGCAGAAAAGCAACGTATTCCATCGTCTTCGCGCCGGTATCGACATTTTCAAGGAGATGGGAGAGGGCCGGGAGAATATACAGCTCTTCCGCGAAATGCTTCTGTATTATAATGTTGAAACTGCATTCTCCAACGGCGGGCGCTTCGAGGCGGTGGCAGGATGTTTCCCGCGCCGTTTCTCGGAAGGCGACTTTGTGGGCCCTTACTTTGACGACGACATAATCTTCTATGACAACAACCTGGAGGGGATGTTCTTCAAGTACCGCAACAGGCATATTTTCGCAGAACTGGGCCTGGACTGGCCTGGCATGCTGGGGGACATTGCCAACCCTTCGCGTCGGGAACGTTTCCAGGTGCTCAGTGCCGGCCTCTGGAATTTCGCCGGCCCTTTCAATTTCGGCTGGACAGGGTCGTTCTATCATTTCGCATGCTCTCCGGAAAGCCCCAACGTGGTTGACAATCACATGCTCAATCCTTATCTGGAGTGGCAGCCATTCTCTTTCATGGACGTGCTCAGAATAAGCGTCGGGGGGATTTTTACTTATCAGTGCGACCGTATGAATGCCAATGTGCCGGTGTTCCCCATGGGCTTTTATTCCAGGCAGACGTTTGGGAAATGGGGGATAGTGGTTGACAATCATTTCTACTATGGGGATGACCTGATGCCGTTTTATAATTACAGGTTTACCGGAGACATATACGGCAGGGAATTGTATATGGGCGACCTTGGCTTCCGCACCCTGTTCGGCCGCCCGTCGTGGGCCGATTATTTCAGGTTGAAGTATGAACCCCGGCTGACCAACTGGCTCGATCTGTCCATCGCCTTGTCTTTCCATTTCGGAGAGGCCTCGGAGATTCTTGGCACGCCGGTTTACAGGGGCTGCCAGCAGAGTGTGGCGCTGAGGTTCAACCTCGATGTGCTTCGCCCCCATCCCAGGGCGCCCAAGGGCAGGGAACGCGGCTTTTATCTGGGCGGTTTTACCTTGTAGTCAAGTATTATGAAAAGGATAATAGCACTATTGCTCGCTCTTTCGGGCTTTTCCGTACTTTTGCTTGCCCAGGGCGGCGAACTCCACATCGTAACCACAGGCGATGTGCACGGTTCTTATTTCAACCGCCCGTATGTGGGCGCCAAGACCCATCCCAGCCTGATGTCAGTCAAGCATTACGTTGACAGCCTGAGGGCCGCCGCGGGTCCCGAAAACGTGATTCTCCTTGATGCCGGCGACTGCCTCCAGGGCGACAATGCTTCCTATTATTTCAACTACGTGGATACTGCCGGTCCGCATATCTATCCGCGCCTTGCGGCATATATGGGCTATGATGCCTGTACCGTGGGGAACCATGACATCGAAACCGGCCATCCCGTTTATGACAGGGTGTTTAGGGAAATGCAGCAAGCCGGCATACCGTGGCTCGCCGGCAATGCCATCAAGGATGACGGCAGCACTTATTTCCCCGAATATACCGTGCTCGACAAGGGGGGGCGCAAGATACTTGTACTCGGTTACAACAACGCCAACATCGACAACTGGCTCTCTCCCGAGCTCTGGAAAGGCATGAAGCATGTCTCGCTTGTCCCGTTTGTGCGCAAGCGCGTCAAAAAGCTGAAGGCAAACATAAAGCCCGATGCCGTTATTGTCGTGGTGCACTCCGGAACCGGAACAGGGGACTTGTCGTCGATTGAGAGCCAGGGACTTGATATATTCCGCTGGCTGTGCGGGGCCGATGTGCTGGTTACAGCCCATGACCATCGCCCGGCAGTCGTGGTTACCAGGAAACGTTGTCTCGTTAACGGCGGCGCCCGTTGCGGAAACGTCGGGCATGCCGTGCTCGGCTTCCGGGGCAATAAAGTCGTGTCCAGAAATGCCGGGGTGGTGAGACTCGACAAGAATGCCGTCGACGAGGAAATGGTCAAGGCATTCGATGCCGAATTCGAGGCGGTCAAGGCCTTTACGATGCAACCCGTCGGTACCCTTGACATGCCTTTGAGAAGCCGTGACGCTTATGTCGGAATGAGTGACTATATAGGTCTGCTCCATACTGTGCAGCTGGATGCTTCGGGTGCGGACGTTTCCATTGCCGCCCCGCTGTCTTTCAACGGCTATGTCGCCAAAGGGCAGGTCATTTTTAACGATATGTTCACCATTTATCCGTTTGAAAATCAGCTGTATGTGCTCAAAATGACAGGCCAGGAGATCAAAGACCTGCTGGAATATTCCTATGACCACTGGATTTGTACTCCCGGTGAGCATATTCTCAAAATAGCGAATGCTCCGGATCCCCGTACCGGCGCGCCCAAATGGTCTTTCGTGAACAGGAGTTACAATTTCGATTCAGCCGCCGGTATCAGCTATACCGTGGATGTGACCAAGGAAGCGGGATCCCGTATCAACATCAGTTCGTTTGCGGATGGAAAGCCATTTGATCCTTCAGTGGTTTATAAAGTCGCGATGACTTCGTACCGGGCCAACGGCGGGGGAGACCTGCTTGTGCAGGGGGCCGGCATACCCAAGTCCGCACTGTCTTCCAGGATAGTGCGCAAGTATCCGGAAATCAGGGACTTGGTGTACCATTTTATCAAGAACCATGAGTCGGTGGACCACGCCCTGGTGGATAACAGATCCGTCCTGGGCGAATGGAAATTCGTGCCCGAGTCTGTCGCTCAACCATTGTTGCAGTCGGATTTAGATCTAGTGTTTTAGCCGCCACTCTGCCGGAGTACATCCGGTTATTTCCTTGAACTGTCGGCGAAAATTGCTTTTGTCGGCAATTCCTACCGCTTCGCCTATGAACAAGGTCGGAACGGTGCGGTCTTCAAGCAGAAGTTTCTTGGCCTCTTCTATTCTCTGTTCTTTACGCCACTTCAAGAAGCATTTGCCGGTGCGTACGCGGAAAAGCAGTGAGAGTTTCTCCCTGCTGATGTGCATTTCATCCGCTATTTCCTGCATGCTGCGGTCTTCCGCCCATCTCTTTTCCAGAATCCATTTATCCAGTTTCATAATGGTATCCGTGTCTGTGAATTCAATCTTTTCTTTAAGTGCTGAAGGGCTGGCAAGATGCAGTGCCAGCTTTCCGATTTTGGCTATTAATTTAAAGTAAATAGGGTTTTTTTTCATAACTTTGGGGGTTAATAATTAATGGTTATGTTTGACAATCTCTCGGACAGACTCGAACGATCCTTCAAGATTTTGAAGGGCGAAGGTAAGATAAGTGAAATTAATATCGCGGAAACTGTCAAGGAAATCCGCAGGGCGCTGCTGGATGCGGACGTAAGCTACAAGGTGGCGAAGGATTTTTGTGACAGAGTCAAGCAGAAAGCTATAGGTTCAAACGTCCTGACTGCCGTGAAGCCGCAGCAGATGATGGTGAAGATAGTTCACGACGAACTTGCGGAGTTCATGGGCTCGGAGCATGTCGAGATCAATCTGAAGAATACGCCGTCGGTTATTCTGGTTGCGGGCTTGAACGGTTCCGGTAAGACCACGTTCTCCGGCAAGCTCGCCCTCCATATAAAGAGCAAGAAGGGCCGCAAGGTCCTGCTCGCCGCTTGCGATACGTTCCGTCCCGCCGCCATCGAGCAGCTAAAGACCCTGGGCGGACAGGTCGGTGTTCCGGTTTATAGCGAGGATGGGGAGAAAGATCCCGTGAAAGTGGCCCTCAATGCCGTCAGGCAGGCGCGCAGCGAAGGGATAGGCGTGGTTGTAGTGGATACAGCGGGCCGCCTGGTGGTGGACAAGGAACTGATGGACGAGATATCCCTGCTCCACGATTCGCTGAAACCTGACGAGACCCTCTTCGTGGTCGATGCGATGACCGGTCAGGATGCTGTCGAGAGCGCCAGGGCCTTCAACGAGGCCATAGACTATGACGGAGTGGTGCTGACCAAGATGGACGGCGATACCCGCGGCGGTGCCGCTCTCTCCATAAAGGCCGTTACCGGCAAGCCTATTAAGTTTGTCAGCACAGGCGAAAAGATGGAGGCCCTGGACGTGTTCTATCCCGCCCGTGTGGCTGACAGGATCCTGGGCATGGGCGATGTCGTGTCGCTGGTCGAGAAGGCACAGGAGCAGTTCGATGAGAAGCAGGCCCGTGAACTGCACAAGAAACTTGCCCGTAACCAGTTTACTATCAATGACTTTTATGACCAGTTGAAGCAGGTCCAGAAAATGGGTAACGTCAAGGACCTTGCCGGCATGCTTCCGGGTATGGACAAGGCTCTCAAGGATGTTGATATACCCGATGACGCTTTCAAGCCCACGGAGGCCATCATCCAGTCAATGACACCATATGAGAAGGAGCATCCCGAGTGCCTGAACGGCTCGCGCCGGCAGCGTATTGCAAGGGGATCCGGCACTTCCCTGGCCGATGTGAACAAACTTATCAAGCAGTTTGACCAGACGCGCAAGATGATGAAGATGGCGATGGACGGATCGCTGCGCCAGCGTTTGAAAGGTTTCCGTTAGGAAATCAATAATTATTTCTATATATTTGTAGGTTAAGTAAGGAACCAATGGGCTTGTTTGAACGCAGTATAAAAGTGTCCGCATCCGGTCTGCTGCAAGGCAGGACGGATTGGCATTGCCATATCCTGCCGGGAGTCGATGACGGCTTCAAGACGGTTGACGATTCACTGGCCGCCCTTGCGGCTTACGAAAGTGCCGGAATCAAGGAAGTGTGGCTTACTCCGCACGTTATGGAAGATATTCCCAACCGGACTGCAGCATTGAAAGAGCGCTTTGTTGAGCTGGGCCTTGCATATACGGGGCCTGTGCGCCTTCATCTGGCATCTGAGAATATGATGGACGCCCTTTTCGACCAAAGGCTCGAGGCAGGGGATCTGCTTCCGTTGCCGGAAAAGCGCCTGCTGGTGGAAACGTCCTATTTTAATCCGCCTTACGGAATGGACGATATTCTCAGCGCGGTCAAGTCGAAGGGCTTTTTCCCCCTCCTTGCCCACCCTGAGCGGTATATGTATATGGACATGCGGCGCTATTCAGCCCTCAAGGCGATGGACGTTGAGTTCCAGCTCAACATCACTTCGCTGATCGGGGCTTATGGCCCGGAAGTTAAAGCCAAGGCCGAGCATTTGCTGCAGGCCGGCATGTATGAATACAGCGGGACGGACCTTCACCGGCTGTCGTCCTTTGAGCATCTGCTTGACGCGGAGCTCAAGAAGAAAGTGTTGAAGCGTATCCCGTAACTGGTACGCTTGTTTCTGTGGGCCTTTTGGCCCATAACGCCCGCATCATTGTATGTGACAGGCGGAAACGAAGTTGTATATTAAACCATCGTAATATGCGCAAAAAAATTATTTTCCTGATGTTAGCCCTGCTTACGCTGGGTGCGCAGTACGCTTTTGCCCAGATGTCCGATGACCAGATCATCAGCTACATCGCGAGCGGAGTCGCCGCCGGAAAGACCGAACGGCAGATCGGTACTGAGCTTATGGCGAAGGGCGTTACCACATCCCAGTTGCAGAGACTGCTCAAGGCTTATAAAAGCGGCTCTTTGTCTGCGTCGGAAGTCCCGTCCACATCATCTTCCAAGCTGGATGTCAATCGGGGCGGCCGCAAGCCTCTGAGCCTCGAAGACAGTGATTCGGATATGTCCGGATTAAAATCCAAAGATGCCACGCCGGGCGTCAAGGATAAAAAGCCTGTCAAGAACAAAACCAAGAAAACGACAAAGACCAAGGGTGGAACGACGGGGCTGAATGCAGGTGACGAGACGCTTGCCGGCACTGATGAAGAAGATGAGGAAGAGGAAGAAGATCCGCTCTATGATGAAGACGGGTTCAAGCGCATCTGGGGACACGATATTTTCTCGACCAAGACCTTGAGCTTCGAGCCGAACCAGAATATGGCGACGCCTGAAGATTATGTTCTTGGCCCCGGAGACGAAATCATCATTGACATATGGGGACTGAACGAGGCCACCATCAAGCAGATTATCTCGCCCGAAGGGCGCATCATCGTCTCGCAGGTTGGCCCCATACAGCTCGGCGGCCTGACAATCAAGGAAGCCAAGGGCAAGATTAAATCGTCATTGTCGAAGATTTACTCTTCTCTGCGCAGCGGCTCTTCCCAGATGAGCGTTACCCTCGGCGATGTGCGCACGATCAACGTGAACGTGATGGGCGAAGTGGAAGTGCCTGGCATTTACAGGCTTTCGTCTTTCGCCACCGTATTTACTGCGCTGTACCGTGCCGGCGGCATCACTGAAATTGGGTCCCTGCGCAACGTGAAGGTTATCCGCGGCGGGGAGGTATTCGCCGAAGTCGATGTGTACGACTACATTTTCGGAGGCAAGCTTGATGTAAATGTCGCTCTCAAGGAGGGTGACGTCATCAACGTGCCCGCCTATGCATCGCTGGTCAGCATTACCGGCTTCGTGAAGCGGCCTATGTTCTACGAACTCAAGGAGAACGAACCGCTCGGACACTTGATCGCTTATGCCGGCGGTTTCAGCGGCGGAGCGTGGCAGGAAGAGGTCAATGTCGAACGGAATGACGGACGCACCAACCACATCTACACCGTAGCGGCGGACAAACTTGAGAGTTTTGCCATGAAGGACGGGGATGCGGCTCTTGTTACCGGCAGTGAAGTCGACGTGTTCACCAACAGGGTTGAAATCAAGGGCTCGGTTTACAGGCCCGGCAAGTTCGAACTCGGAGGTGACATCGCCACTGTGAAACAGCTGGTGGAGCACTCCGGAGGACTTATGGAAGACGCTTTTCTCGGCCGTGCCCAGATTATCCGGGAGAAGCCCGACCGTTCCCTTGAACTGGTGTCGGTGCCGATAAAAGGCATCATGGAGGGAACGACTGCCGACATGCTGCTTCAGCGTAATGATGTGCTGATAATCTCCAATATCAACGAAATTGAGCCAAAGGGTGATTTCACCATTACCGGTTATGTGGAAAGTCCGGGCAAATACCAGTTTGCCGAGCACACTACCGTCGAAGACTTGATACTCCTTGCCGGAGGTCTCTCCGAAGGCGCTTCGTCCGCAAAGGTCGATGTGGCCCGCCGCATCAACGTGTCATCCAGCACATCGGCTTCCGATACTCTTGCGAAGGTGTTCTCGATGTCCATAAAGGACGGCCTTGTCGATGACGGCTCTGCCGGTTTCGAAC
Source organism: Bacteroidales bacterium (assembly GCA_017561765.1). GTDB lineage: Bacteria > Bacteroidota > Bacteroidia > Bacteroidales > UBA932 > Cryptobacteroides. Next base: position 8,654 of record JAFZBM010000199.1, read on the forward strand.
TCCAGCCTTACGATGTCGTGTCGGTGCGCAAGAGCCCGACGTACATCGAACAGCGTAACGTGACCATCACCGGCGAAGTTACTTTCCCCGGTCAGTATACCCTGTCGAGCACCAATGAAAGGGTGTCCGACCTGGTCATGAGGGCCGGCGGCGCTACGCCCAACGGCAATGTGCACGGCGCGATGCTCAAGCGCAAGATCAACCAGTATGAGCGCAATGTCCGTAACGCCATGGCGAGAATCGTGACCCAGAGCGCTTCCAGCAAAGATTCTCTTGACGTCAACAAATTGAAGGTTACGGAGATATATACCGTGGGTCTGGAACTCGACAAGGCCCTTGCCCATCCCGGGTCCGACTACGACGTGGTGCTGCGCGACGGGGACGAACTCATTATCCCCGAGGTTGCGTCCACCGTCCGTATCCAGGGCGAGGTCCTGTATCCCAACACCGTGCATTTCATTTCCGGTAAGCCGATACGCTATTATGTGCGCCAGGCCGGCGGCTTCAGCAACAAGGCACGCCGTTCCAAGACCTACGTCATATACATGAACGGTACCGTATCGGTAGGTGCGGGCGCCAAGCTGGAGCCCGGATGTGAAATCGTTGTACCTGGACGTTCCGACAAGGATAAGCTGACGACCGGAGAGTGGCTGGGTATCGGTACTTCCGCCGCCTCCATCACTACGATGGTCGCAACACTCGTGAGCCTGTTCAGAACCAGTAATTAACAATCGATAATATGATAGACGAAAACGAATACGAAGAAATCCCGTACGGAACTTCCAAAAATATTGATTTCCGGGATTTGCTCCTGAAAATTACGGGCAGCTGGAAGACCATACTGGTCTGGATGCTGGTCGCGGGTGCGATAGGAGTTTTCATCGGCTTCTGCTCTCCGAAAGTCTATACGGTCACATCCAAGCTCTCCCCGGAACTGTCTTACCGTTCAACCAGCGGTAACCTCAGCTCCCTTGCGAGTCTGGCCGGAGTCAATCTCAACAGCCTTTCGGGCAACACGGATGCATTCCGCCCGGACCTCTATCCTGAGATAATCGAGTCCGTGCCTTTCATCGTGGACCTTTTCGAGATGCCTGTGACCGTGGTGGAAAAGAAGGATACGGTTGAAACCACTTATTACGACTATCTTCTCAATCATCAGCGAAAAGCCTGGTGGACCACGGTAATGGGATGGCCTTTCGACCTGCTCAACTGGGTGAAGGGCCTGTTCAAGCCCGATGAGGAAGCGGATGAGGATCCGCTCCACCCGGTGGTTGACAAGTATCACCTGACCAAGCACCAGTATATGGTGTACAAGGCCGTGAAAAAGAAAATCTCGACCACTGTGGACCGCAAGAATTATATGCTCACCATAGAGGTCGAAGACCAGAGTAAAATAGTTGCCGCCGATGTGTCGCAGCTCATTATAGAAAACCTAAAGAAATACATAACCGAATACAGGACCGAGAAGTCCAGGAAAGATCTGGAGTATTATCAGGAAATCTATGATGAAGCAAAGAACGATTACATTGCTAAGCAGCGGGAGTATGCCCGGTATTACGATGCCAACCTCGGCACTGTGAGCCGTATTTCCCAGGTAAGGCAGCAGCAGCTCCAGAATGAAGTGAACCTTCTGTTCCAGATCTTCTCTACGGCGTCACAGCAGCTGCAGCTGGCCAAGGCCAAAGTCCAGCAGGAAACTCCGGTCCTTGCATGTCTCCAGCCGCCTACAGTTCCTTTGAAAGGGAAGCCCAGCAAACTCAACCTGCTGGTGACTTATATGTTTTTCGGCTTCTTCCTTTCGCTCGTGTGGATTCTCTGGCTGAAAGACTGGATAAAAGGATTCAAGAAGAAAGAGTAAGCTATGGCGGGTGCGGACAGTGTGAGGGTGGCCAAAAACACGGGGTATCTCTTCCTTAGGATGATACTCGTGCTCATTGTCGGCCTTTACACGTCCCGGGTAGTGTTGAGGGCCCTGGGCTTCACGGATTTCGGCATCTACAATGTGGTCGGAAGCGTGGTGGTCTTCTTCGGCTTTCTCAGGCTGGCCCTGACCAATGCTACATACCGCTACATAGTTTATGCCCTGGGTACGGGAGACACTACGGGCCTTCGCAGGACATATTCGATGGCGATCAACTGCCACGTGATTCTTGCGGCCGCGCTTCTGGTTATACTTGAGGCAATAGGAATACCGGTTGTGCGCTCCGGACTGAACATTCCGCCGGAAAGGCTCCCCGCGGCGATGTGGGCATATCAGTTTTCAATCCTCACTTTCGTTTTCAGCATCTTGCAGACTCCGTTCAATTCCAACGTGATCGCCCATGAAAAGATGAACTTCTATGCCTTGGTCAGCATCGTGGAAGTACTGCTCAAACTTGGGCTGGCATTTATAGTCGCGAGCACTGGATTCGATAAACTGATAATGTACGCCATGCTGCTGACAGCATCTGCGGTAATCGTTTTCCTTTTCTACGTTGTATATTGCAAAATAAGGTTCAAAGACTGCGTATTCGAGTTCTATTGGGACGGTAAGCTGGTCAAGGAGTTTGCCTCATACTCAGGCTGGAGCCTGCTTGTCAATGCGGCAGATGTTTCAATCACTCAGCTGATAAGCATTTTTTTCAACCTCTTTCTCGGGGTTATCGCCAACGCGGCGCTCGGAATTGCCAATCAGGTCATAGGCCAGTTGAATTCCTTTATGGGCACCTTTACGCAAGCCTTTGATCCGCAGATTATCAAGTCCTACGCATCGGGCAGGAAAGATTATTTCATCAACTTGATTTATTCTACATCCAAGATTACCTTCCTGTTGATGCTGTTCATCTGCCTGCCGCTCGCTGCCAACATTGATTTCGTGTTGAGGATTTGGCTGGGCGATTATCCTCCGGACGCACCCGTTTTCATCAAGGCGATTATTGTCTATGTCCTCATAGACTCGTTCCAGTCGCCACTGTGGCAGGCGGTACATGCCACCGGCAAGCTTAAAGTCCATCAGATCCTGATGTTCTGTGTCAAGATTCTGGCGATTCCGGCCATGTTCTTCGCGTTGAAACTTGGCGCTGACGGAGCGACCGCGCTTCTCATCTGGGCTGCAGTGAATCTGGTTTCCGCGGTTGTCCGTACGATCTACATGAAGACTCTGATTGGCCTGGATTTGAAGAAATACTTGAAAGAAGTCGTGCTGATCATCAGTTTCGTCGCTGTGATCGCCGTCCCGACTGCGTTTTTGCTCAGCAACTGGTTGGGATCGAACCTCAAGAGTTTCCTTGTTTCTTCAACGGCAGCGGTTTTGATAGTCGGAGGCCTCACTTATTTCGTGGCGCTCAACTCCAAGGAACGTGAAATACTTGCGTCCCTGCCGGTCATCGGCCGTGTCCTGAAATTTGTCACCAGATGACAGTCGACGTTCCATACTTGCTGGTGATCCTGGCTCTTTTTGCCTTGACGCTTCTCAACGCCAGGGACAGGAAGAACAATAACTATTTTTATGTGGCGGTTGCCATCGCTTTCATCTTTACTGCGTTCAGGGCTCCTGTCGTAGGTGCGGACACCTACAACTATGTGCGCTTCTTTACTGGTGAAAGTATCTACTATACCACCGACAAGAGGGAATTTGAGCCATTGTTCACTGCATATAACGCAATTTTGAAGGTGCTGCTTTTCAAGAGCGGCTTCCTGTATATGATAGTGAACGCTTTCTTGTCCCTGCTTCCTATCTATGTCCTGGTAAAGCACAATGCCTACAGCAAGACTCTATCGGTGTTCTGGTTCTTCCTTATGACCACGGGAATACTGTATTTCGTGGCACTGCGCCAGATGCTGAGCCTTGCCATAATACTGGGCGGTGTCATATATGTGCAGCGAAACCGGCCGTATAAGCTTGCGGTGTTCATATTGTTGGGGGTATTGGCTTATTTCATGCACACATCGGCGATATACGTGATACCCGTGTACCTGCTGTGCTATTTTATTCCCATGAAGCACAGATGGGTGCCGTTTGTCCTGATCGGAGTCAGCGTGGTATCCGGCCTGATATTGAAGAATCTGGACATTATGAAGATGCTTTCGGCTTACGAGGCCCTGGGCTTCGGAGCCACCGAGCGTCTGAATGTGTATATGGACGAGGAACTTGTCGATACTTCCGAATTCAGCCTTCTGGGTATTTTGAAGAAATCCATAATCGGCATTTTTGTCTACCTGTGGATGCCCCGGAAGAAACTTAACCATTGGTTCAGCAAGATCTTCCTTGTTGGAATCGTGCTTTCGAACTTCTTCTTCGAGATGCAGTTGATAGACCGCATCGTGCTGCCTTTTGAATTGTTCGG
>JAFZBM010000200.1 GCA_017561765.1 Bacteroidales bacterium
CATCGAGAACGCCTGCAGCGAGCTCAAGAAGGCCGTCGAGGCCAAGGACCTGAGCGCTATCGAGCGTTACAACGCCGAACTTGAGGCCGCATGGCATGCTGCATCCGAGGATATGGCAAGGGCTGCCCAGGGTGGCGCCCAGGGCCCTCAGGGCGGCGGTTTCAACCCCGGTGACGGCGGATTCAATCCGGGCGGCGGTGCCGGATTCGGCGGCGGCCCCCAGGGCGGTCCCGGTCCGGACTACGGCAACGGCCAGCCGGATGAACAATAAAAATAAGGAGCTTCGGCTCCTTTTTTTTGTTATCTTAGCATCGTGAAACGGATATTGCTATATATCTTGTTGCCGGCGCTTCTTTTTGGTTGCGGCAGGCATAGCATTCTTGACGATATAAAGCCCAAGCCGAAAGAAGAAGAGCAGACGGACCCGTTTCCCGATCCCAGGCCGGGAGACGTTCTGTGGGAGGAGAACTTCGACCTGTTCACGGTGGACGGGGGGCCGGACATACAATCGGATGATTTTAAGAACGATGTCCAGAATCCCCTCAGCCATGTGGAATTCAAATCGACCGAATGGAAAACGGTGGCTACTTCGCATGTTTGTTCTAACGATTATATCAAACAGAAGAATATCGGGGACTGGGTGTACTTGTTCCGCTGCCGCGAGTATGACGGCTGTCTGGGCTGCGGAATCAACGACCGGGGGAAGCGCGGAATAGCCCAGTCTCCCATGCTGTCAGCGATTAAAGAAGTATCCGATATACGGGTGAGTTTTAAAGTGCGGACGGTCGACGGCTTCAACGACGACCTTGGTTTCAGGGTGATGCTCTGCGGCATAATAAAAGCCATTACACTTGACGGCAAGGCGTTGGAAATCAATACTGTACATGACGGCCTGGAGCATGCCTTCCTCTTCAGTGCGGCTCAACTCTCCGGCGGCTGGCACACAATCACGGCGGACGTTGAGAAAGCCACTGACGGCACCATGCTGCAGTGGTGCGGCAATTCTACATCCACTTCGCTGGTGCACGGTTTCTGGCTGGATGAAATAAAGGTTACCCGAATCAGCGACATGGCGCGTGCGCCTAAGAACCTCCGGGTGCTTTTCTGGAACATACAGAACGGAATGTGGAGCGACCAGCCTGGACAGTTCGTCAACTTCAAGAATTTCATCCTGAAGTACGATCCTGACGTGTGCGTGTGGTGCGAGGCCCAGAGCATCTACAAAGACCACTCAACTGAAAAGAAGGCGCCATCCGACTGGTATTTCCCATCCCATTGGCAGGGTTTCGCGAAGGCGTATGGACACAAGTATGCCGCAATCGGAGGCTACAGGCTTTACGCTGATGATTATTATCCGCAGGTTATCACTTCAAAATACCCTATAAAGACTCTCCTGAAGATTACGGAGACCGAACCGGGAGTAGATACGACCAACTTTACCCATACGGGCAAGTCCGAAAGCTATATGCCTGTCGCCCATGGGGCGGGAGTTTTCCAGGTTGACGTTGACGGCACAAAGGTCAATTTCGTGACGCTGCACCTTTGGCCGCATGCATACAGTTACTATGCAAAGTTCGTAATCCAGAAGACAAGTTATGACTCTGCCCAGAGCAAGGGCGGCAATGCCCAGAGGGAAGCGGAGATCAAGTATATATGCTCGCAGAGCATCTTCAACCCCTCTTTCGCCGGAGAGGACAACTGGCTGATGATGGGCGATTTCAACACCCGCTCGCGCATCGACAACTGGCATTACGGCCTGCCTGCCGACAGTCCATTCCTTAGCTCTCACGACTATATACTTCAGCAGACCCCCTACAAGGATATCATAGGCCTGACATATCCCGGTCATTTCTTCGCCACCCGCACCTGGGCCGACGACGCCGCGGGGAACACTCCGCCCCGCTACGACTTCATGTACGCCTCTCCCGCAATGTTCAGCCGCGTGCGCAATGCCATGATACTCAATGAAAAATGGACGAATATGGTATGGGAGCGCAGTAACTATTACAACTCCTCAGACCATCGTCCTGTCCTGGTGGATTTTGCCTTGTAATTCTACATCATCCAGCCGCTCATATCCTCGCCGGCGGCAATGCCGTCGCGTATACGGGTGGAGGAAATGTCCACTATGGGAGCGTCGATTATTTCGATCTTGTACAGGTGCTCGCTGTCCTCGAAACCCACGGTTCCGGGACTGTCATGCACCGACGCGGCGTCAAGCGTGTACGCGGAGGGCAGGACCAGCATCTTGTCGTACAGGAATTTACGTATGGCGGCAACGTCGAATCCCTTCCGGGGATAGACTGCGACCCCGTATTCGCTGAGTATGCGGGGAGCGTCGCGCCATCCGAGCATGTTTTCCAGGTTGTCCGCGCCGACTACAAGGGTGAACTCGTTCTCAGGCTCCCGGCGGCGCAGGGCGTCGAGGGTTCGTATCGTATAGTGCGGCGGATCCATTGACAACTCGATGTTGTCCACCCAGACATGCAATTCCGGATGACGGCGTACGGCGTCAATGGCGGCGCGGTAGCGGCGTTCGGCCGAAAGGGCCTTGGACGGGTCCTTGAATGGATTCTGCGGGGAGATGACCAGATACACCCAGTCGAAACCGCTGGCCCGGGTCAGGTATTCCATTATTGCCTGGTGACCGATGTGCAGCGGATCGAAGGAGCCTGAATAAACCGCAATTCGCATAATAATGCAAGATAAGGGTATTTTGCCAATTGTCCAAATCTTTATGTATCTTTGCATTTATATGAATGTGGCCGTTATCGGCGTCGGCAATCGCGCGCGCAAGTATCTGAGCTGCCTCCCGGAAGGAGTACGGGTGTGCTGTCTGGTGGAGCCGGAGTTAATCCGTCTCGAGCAGGCGGCGGCGCG
>JAFZBM010000201.1 GCA_017561765.1 Bacteroidales bacterium
ATATCAAGCAACTTGCGCGCATCAACAGCGGCTATAACGAAGTGAAAGCCCAGTTGAACGAACTGGAGCACCAACTCTCCTATTGCACCATTACGGCTCCCGTCTCCGGGGCTGTCTCCAACATCCAAAATACACTCTACGGGGCCGCGCTTCCCGGAGAGCCCATCTTCTATATCGTAGATACGGAGCATCTGAAAGTGAGTTTTGACGTGCTTGAAAATGAACTGGCGAAATACGAGAACGGAGTCAGCCTGTCCGTCTCCACCCTTACTTTCCCGTCGGAGAAGCATACGGCCACCGTATCGGCCATAAGCCCGGTCATCGACAGCAACGGTATGGCTCACGTTGAGGCCACGCTTCCGCCGCATCCTCACCTGATGCCCGGCATGACCGCCCTTGTTACCCTTGAAACCCCATAAGAATCATAAAACCATAACCATGAAAGCAGACAAGGTCATCTTGGGGAATATCTACACCGTAGATAGGAACCAGCCCAAGGCCCAGGCCGCAGCCATTGCCGGCGGCAAAGAAGGCCAGGATTTGCAAAACTTGCCAACGGAGATCTTTTCTTGTTGGCATTCTCGGCCAGAATAGCGATATTTAGAAGAACTAAGACAGAATAACCAAGTAAACATGACAGAGATCACAATTAGCGTGGGCTTGAACGATGCTGTTACCAAGCAGCAGGAGCATCCGACGAAGGTGTACGTTGATATCATGAAGAACGTATGTCAGAGCTACCATGTACCTTTCTCGTTTATCGTTTCAGAAGGTGGCTATTTTCATGAAAATGGCGAATATACACAGGAGAAGACCCTTGTTATCTGTTTGCTGGACCCCGAGAAGGGTGTCGTGGATGGCATCGCGAGAGATCTCTGCGCCTTTTTCCATCAAGAATCCGTCCTGATAACCGAGAGTAAGGTCAGGGCCTATTTTATAAAAGAACAACTGCCAGAATGAAAATGAATGCCTGGCACAACCCGGGGAAATGACCGGCAAGTGCCTGATGGTAAGCAAATGAACTAAAACTATAAGACCAATGAAACAAACGCTTGTTTTCGGCAACATCATTACGATGGATGAGAAGCGGCCCTTTGCCAAGGCCGCATTAGTGAAGAATGGCGTATTTGCCTATATCGGCAGTGCAGAGGAAGCGAAACGGCTTGCCGCGGCAGACGCCGAGGTGCTGGACTACGGTGAGAATTTCATCTATCCCGGCTTCCTGGAATCCCACTGCCACGGCTATTTTGCGGGTGACCGCGCCGTCGGACAGGCGAACCTGATGCAAGTCGGCCTGACCGATTACGTAAAATACCGCGAAATCATCAAGGAATTCATTGCGAAGAATCCGCAGCGCAAGTTCTACGTGGCCGCAGGGTGGGCAGAAAACGAGGAATATGTCACCAAGGCCTACCTCGACGATATTTGTTCCGACAAACCGCTGCTCATGCAAACCGGCGGCGGACATTCCATGCTGCTCAACACCAAGGCGCTGGAATGGGCCGGCATAGACGCGGCCTACGCAAAGAAAATGGGTTATGACCTGGTGCACGTGGACAAAAACGGCGAACCGGACGGCTACATCTGTGAAGCGCCTGTGATGGAATTGATGCCAAAGCTTTCCGCAACATTCGAGGAAGCCAAAAACCTGCTGCTTGCCTGGCAGGAAATCGCCTTCAAGAACGGCTATACCGCCGTCGCCGATGCAGGCACGGAGATTTTCTTCAAAGATTCCGCCCGGGCATACCATGCCTTGGAGGAAGAAGGCAAACTGAAGTTGCGCACCTACGCATACATTTTGACCGAAGACAATGTGGCCGATCCGAAGGCCGAGGTGGCCCGCGTCGCCGCGGTCCGCGCCAATTACAGTGGGGAATACTTCCATGTGGTGGGCATCAAGGCGTTCCTTGACGGTGTGACGGAAGCGCACACAGGCTGGCAGAACCAGGATTATGCCGATCAGCCGGGCTATCACGGCGTGGAGCGTTTCAACGACCATGACAAGATGGTGCAGCTGATTGCCGAAGCCGACAAGGAAGGGCTCTCCGTCCATGTCCATTCCGAGGGCGGCGGAGCCACCCACTTCATGCTCGGCTGTATCGAGGACGCGGAAAAGATTACCGGCGACAAGGATCAGCGCAACGTGCTGGCGCATCTGCACTTTGTGACGGAAGAGGATATCCGCCGCATGGCGGCAACCGGTTCTGTTCCGGCGGTTCCTCCCCTCTGGACGGCGGCAATTCCGGGCTTCTATGACATTGAAGTCAAGTATGTGGGGGAGGAATTGGCCAGCCAGTCTTATCCCATCAAGTCCTTCTTTGACGCAGGCGCGTGCCCGGTCTTCCATTCGGACTACCCGGTCTCTCCGTCATTCAATATTCCCATCAGCATTTACATGGCTGAAACCCGCGCTCTTCCCAAGGGTATGCTTGACGGCGCGGACACCCGGCACAATGTCAAGGAAGCCATCACCCGCGAACAGTCCCTGCGTGCCCTGACCATCAATGTGGCGCATGCATGGCACCAGGAGCATCGCCTGGGCTCCATCGAGTTCGGCAAGATTGCCAACATGACGGTGTATGACTGCGACTTCCTCCACGACGACATCGAGAAAGTGGCACAGGCCAACCTCATCGCCACCCTCGTGGACGGCAAGGAAGTCTATAAAGCGTAAGAAAATAACCATGGGAACATACGAGAAGATCAACCTGGAAGAGTATATCCGGACCGGAGAGGGCGGCACGGCCCAGGCCTACACGCGCAAAGACGGCAAGACCCTGGCCAAGCTCTATAATCCCGGGTTCGAGGCCGACAGGGCGGCCGCGGAATTCTCCACCGCCCGCACCGTCTTCGAGATGGGCATCCCCTCGCCGGAGCCGTACAGGCTGGTAACCGACGGCGAGCGTTTCGGCGCCGAGTACGAGCTCATCAGGAACAAACGCTCCTTTGCCCGTATTCTCTCCGAAGAGCCCGACCGGATGGAGGAAATCTCCCTGACCTTCGCCCGTGCCGCCCGGGAACTGCACGCCTACAAGGCCGATGCCGCCCGTCTCCACTCATACAAGGAAGTCCTTACCCGGTTTTATCAGGAAAAGGACCTTGTTCCGGAAGAGTACAAACGGCTTGCCCTGGCTTTCCTGGAGAAGGTGCCGGAAGCGGACACCTGCCTTCACGGAGACCTCCAGATCGGGAACATCATCACGGACGGGGACCGCACGCTCTGGATAGACGTGGGCGAGTTCAGTCACGGCGTTCCCGAATGGGACATATCCATTCTCTGGACGATGGCCCACAACATGAAGGCCGACCGCTCGGTGAACCTTTTCCACATTACTCCGGAAATGTTCAACAAGCACTGGAACATCTTCCTCCCGGCCTACCTGGGGACAACGGATCCGGGCGCACTGGAGGCCTATACCAAGCGCCTCTTCCCCTTTTATGCCGCC
>JAFZBM010000202.1 GCA_017561765.1 Bacteroidales bacterium
GCTTCCGTTTCTCCACCCTCGGGCCATACGGCCCTCGCCCTCCCGCTGCGCTGCCGCTTGCGGGCCCCTCCCTCTACAAGCGAGGGTGCTTATGGTTCCGAAACGGAAGCCCCGCCCCGCCGGCCATATCCGGACAAACAATTATTTACCCAAAAATCACCTGGATCAATTATGCCCTCCATATGGCATTATATGGCCTGGTGGTGCTACAGGTGCGGGCATATTGACCGAACCGGATTCAGTCATACCCCCTGGACGCCGTTCCTGTGGCATCTGCTGAGCCAGGTGAAATTTCATTTACCGGAATTATCGGTCCCAATGCTCCCGGTATACGCCGGTGGCGCGGGTGGCAGAACTTCTTTTTGAGTTGCTGTATTTCCCTTAGCGACTCTTTTCCTCCACGGACTTCTTATGGCACGAAGTGCTGTAATGGTCAAGTGTATTCTTGACGAGGAACTGGATAAAGGCTTCCCGGCTTCTATAACCTTCAGGGATAGCCACGTAGAGATACCAAGCTCCCGGATATTCCCAATTCCATTGAAAATAGTCCTCCACACGATAAGGGTCTATGACGTAATCGATATCAGGATTGAGCATATGTACCCTCTCCAAAACCTTTTCATGGATTCCGGCTCTAAATTCTGTGGCATACTTAAGATCCTGCCCGCTTGGTACTGGTTTGTCTTGGTTCATGAAAAAAGCTGCCTTTAGTAAAGACAGCTTGGTGCGCGGGATGAGACTCGAACTCACACAGGTTTTACCCCACTAGCTCCTGAAACTAGCGCGTCTACCATTTCGCCACCCGCGCTTCAGAATTGGACTGCAAATATACAATTTTTTCTGAAATTGTGCGATAATGTGATAAGATTGTTGTTTTTTATTTTTAAATTTGAAAATCATCACATTATTAAATATTTGGATAGCTGGGGTATGAAACAGAAAAAACGCAGCTGCACGTATGCCGTGCTTATTTCCGCCTTGTTGCTGGTGCTTCCGATAGGAGGAAACCTCTTTGCCCAGGACATCAAACCTGCCGGTGTCAATCTGCTGATTTACGGAGGAACTTCGTTTTCCCTGGGCGGCGGATTTCAGAATACCGGATCCGCCGGAATAAATGTTATGCAGCCTGAGGCAGGCGTCAAGGTGAGCATGAACCTGGCCGGACGTTTCCGCGCCGGTATCGGCGCCGGCTATACAAGCATGGTCAGGGAGCAGTTCAACGGCACGCTCGAGCCCATTACCGGAGACGGCTTTCTGGCTGGCAGTTGTGAAGGCACCATGTACCGTGACCTCAAGACGCATTTCTGTATCGCAGACCTTATCGGTGAGTTTGGCCTTCTAAAGCCCGGCGGCCCCGTGCAGATGTTCATAGGGACAGGCGCAGGCTGCCTATTTGCCACTGGCAATACCTGGTCTCTGTCGCTGCGCAACGAGATGCGTTCCGATGAATGGACCAATAAGGTAACCGTAAACGGGCACAACGAGGGGCATGACTACACCGCGCCCTTCGTCCCCGCGAGCCTCTCACTGGAAATTCGTATCCTGCCTGGTACCTCGCTCTGCCTGGGCGGCGTCTATCGCCTGATACTTTCAAAGAACGAGCTTGCCCCGAAAGGTCAGGCTTTGGCTTCGCTTGGGCTACGGCTCGCTTTCTGACACTAACCTTCCTCATTTCGGTAAAGAACAATCGTTATGAAATATACAAATACGAAGAGACTGATGATTAAGGCCGGCCTGCTCGGAACCCTGCTGCTGGCTCCGCTGGCGTTCACTTCATGTGACAATGTCCATCCGGAACTCAGCATTACCATCGAGTCAGACTACAGCCAGATCATCGAGGCCATCAAGAGCGTAAACAATACTCTTACTGAGAAGCTTGCCGCCATAGAGTCGGCGGTGCAGAACGGTCTTGCCGACAACAAGACTTCCCAGGAACTAATCCAGCAAGCACTTGCATCGCTTTCCGGGACGCTGGCCGAGAAGCTTGCGGCCATCGAGTCCGCTGTGCAGGCCCAGACTACGAGCCTGGAGATGAAACTTGCCCTGATAGAGGCAGCGGTGAAGGAGGGCCTCGCCTCGGGCGCCACCCAGCAGAATCTGCTTAAGGAGGCCATCGAGTCCTTGGGCGGCACCCTTGCCGAAAAGCTTGCGGCCATCGAGACCGCCATCAAGGAACAGACTTCAAGTCTTGAAGCGAAGCTTGGTCTTATAGAGGCGGCCGTGAGGTCCGGTCTTGCTGACACGGCTTCGGCACTGAGCCTTATAAAGGAAGCCATAGAGTCGGTGGGCGGCACGCTGGCGGAGAAGATAGCAGCCGTGGAGAAGGCGGTTGGCAGCCAGACGACGGAGCTGGCGGCGAAGCTTGCGCTGATAGAGACGGCCGTTAAGGAAGGCTTCTCAGGCGAGAAGGGCCTTCAGGAACTGATCAAGAAAGCAATCGAGACGCTGAACGGCACTGCGGAGGAAAAGCTGGAAGCCCTTGAGCGTGCGGTAACTAGCCTGACGTCGAGCCTAGAGACGAAGCTTGGCGCCATAGAAACTGCCCTGAACGACGGCATCGGAGACGTTGTGGATGCCCAGGGCCTGATCCGTGAGGCAATCGGCTCCCTGCCCGGAACCATAACGGAGAAGCTCTCTGCCATCGAGCAGGCGATAACGAGCCAGACAACCAGCCTTGACACGAAGCTTGGCGCAATCGAGCAGGCAGTAGCGAAAGGTTTCACGGACAGCGCAGGCAAGCAGGACCTGATAGAGCAGGCGATCAGGAGCCTGGGCGATACTGTGGAGGAGGTGATAGGAGATCTTCAGGAGGCGATGTCGGGCTCGCTGTCGAACCTCGAGACGAAGCTGGAGACTATAGGTACGGCCGTGACCGACGGCTTTGCCGACGCGAACTCGGCACTGGGCCTGATCAAGGATGCGATCGACAAGGCACAGAAGAGTATCGAAGGTACAAACACATCTGTTGGCGACGTGACGAAGGCCCTGCGCGACGTGGTCAAGGCCATAGAGGACATGGACAAGACAATCTCGGACGATGTGGCCTCCGTATTGTCAGATATCCTCGATGTAATCGACGACCAGCCGGACTACAGCACGCTCCTCGCAGATATCAAGGATGCAATCGAGAAGATCGACCTGGGCGGCGAAGATGAGCCTGACGAGCCTGATGAGCCTGGCGAGCCTGACGACCCTTACAATGGCCACGCTTACGTGGACCTGGGCATGCGTGACGCCAATAACAAACCCGTCTATTGGGCGACGTGCAATGTCGGGGCGGAGAATCCGGAGGATTACGGCGACTACTTCGCCTGGGGCGATACGGAACCCAACTACCAGAGCATTGCCGACGATGGAACCGTAACGTGGAAGACCGGCAAGGACGGTTACAATTGGAAATCCTACAGGTGGATGGAAAAGGACCAGTCCAGTTGGAAGCGCATCACCAAATACACCTTTGCCGACAACCTGAAAGACGGCACCTGGTGGTATGAGGGAGACACCTTCAAGGGCGACAACCGCGACGGCGTGGAGCACAAGGACTTCGCTTCCTATAATTACGAGCACGATGCGGCGCGTGCGAACTGGAAAGGCAACTGGCGCACCCCGACGGACGCGGAGTGGGGATGGCTGGTGGATACAAGAGATAACACAAAGAACTACGCATGGACCTGGTGTGATGGAACGACCGAGAAATACAACGAGACGAGTGTTGCAGGTTGGAAGATTGTAAGGATATCAACCAGCGCCACACTCTTTCTTCCCGCCGCTGGTCTCCGGTACGATGCCGATCTCATCAATACGGTCTTCCTCGGCTGCTACTGGTCTTCCTCCCTCTACGAGTCCCGCTCGGATGACGCCAGGGACATACTCTTCGATACGGGTGGAGTCGGCAGGACCTACGACATCCGCTACTTCGGTCAGTCTATTCGTCCCGTTGTAGAATCAGAATAATGAGTCCCATGACAACGAACAGACGATATTTTTCATGTTTGCTCGGCGCGATGTTGATGCTTGCGCCGCTGTCCTTCACATCTTGCAAGCCGGAACCGGCGGAGATTAAGATTACCATAAAGTCGGACTATAGCCAGGTTATCGAGGCTATCAATAGCGTAA
>JAFZBM010000203.1 GCA_017561765.1 Bacteroidales bacterium
CCGTACCGTGACCGGTACAATCAAGAACCTCAAGACTTCCGGCACCCTCACCGCTTCGCCCGAGGCCGGGTCCGGCACCTACCATATCGGCGGTATCGCCGGTCTTGCATACGATACTGCCGTTTTCGACAATTGCGAAAACGGAGTGAAGATTCTTGCCGATACCAAGGTCACCCATCACATGGGCGGTATCGTCGGATATTCCGCCGCAGGTGCGAAGATTCTGAATTGCAAGAATACTGCCGCCGTCGAGATGATCATTCCAGAAAGGGGCGCTTCCAACGCTTCCCAGCTGGGCGGTATCGTCGGGCACATCGAGGCTAAGGGAGATATTGAAGACTGCTCCAATTCCGGTCAGGTGACATACGAGGGCAACGGCACTCCCCGCATAGCAGGAATTTGCGGATACTTCAACAATCTTGAGGAGGGCCTCTTCAAGAACTGCACTAACAGCGGCACTATTGCGTACAACAGTAATTACGACAACACCAAGTGGTCATACGTGGGAGGCATTACCGGTTACTACGGAACGCCGACTACCGGCGCCAAGGTTGTTTATGAGAACTGCGTAAACGACGGTTCCGTCGAGCTCAACATAACCGAAACCAAGTCGAAGTGCCGCGCTGCGGGTATTGCCGCCCACGGCGGCGTCAGCGGCGGGGATGACGGCACCCATACCTGGGAACTGAAGAACTGCGTAAACAACGGCACTGTGATGAGTTCTTCCACGACTGCCAACAACTTCCTCGGAGGTATCATGGGCTACTGTGAAGTGTCTGCCATAGTGATATGTGACGGATGTACCAACAACGGCAAGATATCGACTGCCGGAAACGGCTCTGTCGGAGGTATCCACGGAAGGAACTGCAGCGTCAAATCGCAGTTTACGAACTTCACTATCGGCAAGAACAGCGCAGTGTCCGTCGGCGGCGGTGACTTCATCGGCCTGGCTATCGGCTATGCCCATGCGGAAGGCCTTTCAAGCGCCATTACCGGCAAAGTCCAGGGTGGTAAATATACGAAGGGCAGCGATACTGTCGATGTCGACGAAAGTAATTATGCAAGCCTGCTGGTCGGTCATACAATAGGTTCGGCCGGCAGCGTTACCGGAGTCACTTTCGCAAAATAATGCTCCCTCCTATAACTGAAAACTCCGCGGCTTTCGACCGCGGAGTTTTTTAGTTTATCAGCCTGAAATGCGGTCCGAAACGGGCGAAAGCTTCGCGCTCAAGCATCTCCCTGTCATCGGGATGGGCAATGGAAATAAGCAGCCGGGCACGTTCCTGAAGACTCTTTCCGTAAAGGTCTACGGCGCCGTACTCAGTCACGATCCAGTGAGCATCCGCCCTTGGAGTGACTATGCCGCCGCCCGCATTTATCACAGGAACTATCTTGCTACTTCCTTTTTTAGTACGGGAAGCGAAGGCAGTAATGCTTTTGCCTCCTTTCGACAGGGTGGCGCCCCTCACGAAATCAAGCTGTCCACCTGTTCCGCTGAACATGCGGGTGCCTATGCTGTCGGCGCAAATCTGGCCCGTGAGGTCAACCTCGATAGCGGAATTGATGGCTGTCGCCTTTTCGTTGCGGGAAATCACCCGCACATCGTTAACATACTCGATGTCGCGCATCAGTACGTCCGGATTATGGTCGATGAAAGAATACACATCGGCAGAACCTAGCAGGAAAGAGGCCGTGACCTTGCCCTTGTCGATTTGCTTGCATTCACCGTTAATAACCCCTTTCTTTATCAGGCTGAGCAGACCGTCGGCAAACATTTCGGTGTGAAGCCCGAGGTTTTTGTGGTCCTGAAGCTGGAACGCAAGGGCGTTGGGCAGTGAGCCGATGCCCATCTGGAGACATGCTCCGTCTTCGACAAGTTCAGCGCAGTTCCGCCCGATTCCAAGTTCAATCTCCGTAGGCTCCACGAAGTCTGCAGTCACCAGCGGGGCATCGTCGCTTACCAGGTAGTCGAATTCATCCAACGGGATAAGATTGCCATAGGAGAACGGCACGTTGGGGTTAACAACCCCTATTACCAGACCGGCATATTTGATTGCTGCGGGCGAACAGTCGACGGAAGTGCCAAGCGAGACCATTCCGTTGCTGTCGGGAAGTGAAATATTCACCAGCGCGGCTCCCAGCTTTACTGCACCGCTACGGTACAGAAGGGGAGTCTCGCTTAAGTGAACCGGCAGATAGTCTGCATAGCCGGCATTTACATTTGCCCTGACGTTGGGTCCCACGAAGAAGCCCTGGTCAAAGAAAATGCCCTCATAGCGGGATTCGCTGTACGGCGCAGGGCCTTCAGTGTGGAAATGATGGAAGTGGAGTCCGCACACGTCTCCGGCATCAGCCCTCCGGCAAAGCGCTTCTATAAGGCAGTGTGGCACGCTTGCCACGCTGCTCAAATGGATGTGGCAATTCGATGGAATATGACTGACAGCCTCGTCGGCCGACACAAAATTCAACTGATGCATATCGAACGCAAAAATACGAAAAACTGGCGTTATTTATCAAGATTGAGTTCATATTTGCGTATCAGGCCGCTTATCTCAGGGTCCAGGTTGCCGCGGTGGATAAAGGCCGGCTCCTGGGCACAGGAATGGATGTAATGCTGCACGGCGCTGCGTTCATCACCCTGACGTGCGTACAGGATGGCCAGCAGATAATTAACGCCGGCAGTTTTCTCAAGGCCGTCCAGGATCTCCATTGCGGAATGATTGCGGTCCAGTGCTACGCAGGCAACGGCGGTGTTGTAGTCACCATATGGCCGCAGCCTCTTGAGCGCTTCTTCATAATCATGGTCGCGCAGGCATTGTACGCCCCGCATGTAAGCCGTGTCGATTTCGGTTGTGTGCAAAGTATCCTTCGCCATGTTCTTTCTATGAAGATAGAAACTGAACTTTACGATCCTGAGCCTGGGATAAAGATGTTCCCTGATATAACGGTAGGACGGCTCCCTGGAAAGAGCCTTCTCCCGCAGGTCAAGGTTGGAGTAATCCTTGGTGATTTGGCTGTAACGCTGTTTGGCGGAAAGCGTAAGCTGCCCGTCCCGCTCCACCAGCACATCCAGCATATGCCAGTTCTCGCCGCCGCTGCGTCCGTCAAATAGAATGTCAGGCGTCTTTGGCCTTTCCACGGTTTCTGAGCCTATGCTGAGAAATGCGCCCCTGCCGGCTTCAAGCGAGTCTTTCAGCGACTTTACATAGTTCGAGAAGAACGATGATGCACTTTGTGCCCTCTTTTCTGAAAGCAGCTCGTTGGAGTGCTGCTGCCCTTCAGGCGAAGCATAGGCCGCCACTGAAATAGAATCCAACACAAATGTTTCATTGACCATAAGGTCCCGGATATTGCCCTTTATTCGCCCGATTTCGCCGGGATTGTTTCCCAGTTCCTGATTGATGGACGCCTTGCCCTGGGGGAATTCTATGTAGCAGGCCGTATTGGTTTCGACGCGCCTCTCAATTACACGTTTGAGGTAACGTTCGGTATTGTCGGCAAGGCCGGAAATAGATGATATATAAAAAGTTAATGCGTCGCTGCGGGGAATGGTGTAAAGTCTTTTGTCCTGTTCCCTTATGTCTCCGGAGAGCACTATATCAACTTTCCGCAGCCCCGGCCTTGTGTTGATGGTCTGGACATAGTTGTAGATGAAGTCACCGCCTGCGGTTGTCATTACAGTGTCGAGACGTATCCCGCCTTTTATTATAGGCGCTTTCACATAGCGGTGGAACATTATGTCCTTGCGGCCGGCGCGGTAGCGGTTCCAGCGTTTCCACAGCATGAAGGTATAATGTTCCACGGCCTGCCTTTCGGTGACTCCGTAGGCCGATGCGAACTGCTCGTCGGAGACATAGGAAGTATCGTTACGGAAGGCGAATACCTGGGGGATATTGCGTTCAAGGAAGATTTCCAGAGCCCTGAGGTTGATGAATCTTGTGGTGTCCGTTATGATGGAATCTACGAAGCGCTTATATTGCTGATATCCGCGAAGCTGCGCTTTGCGGTAATCCCTTCCGGTAATTATTACTGGTTCAAGCCTCAAAGAGTCTTCAAGAATGTACATGTCGGGATTCAGGCATATCTGCCATTTGCTGTCCTGCATGTCTTTGGGTACTATTACCTGAAATTCGAGATCCACTGAGCCATGCCTTTCCGCCACGTTCCGGAAGCGCGCCGTCACGTACGAAGCCGTGATGCGGTCCGTGGCTACCATTTCTCCGTCCTCGTCGCGTACGGCATTCATTATAAGGGTTTCCTTTCCTTCGAAGTCGACTACCTGCAGGGTGTCCCGCGGCTGGTCCTTGAATTTGATTTCACGGATTTCTTCTTTTTGAGGGAGCGCAAGTCCGGCTTTTGCTTCGGTCGTTTTGAGGATGTCGATTTTGTGCTGTGTGCTGCAGGCTCCTATGCTTACTGCGGCAGCGGCCAGCAGGATTATTCTGAAGTTTTCCATGCCGCAAATATGCGGCGTTTTGTCGGCATGTCCTACGATTCGAAAAAATCAGCAACAACTTTTTTACGATTCTTTCGGTTATTGCTGATTCTTATGATGAACCTGTCCGTCCGGGGCACCTCTGGTCCGGTGACGCCGCTTCGCGGCCCCTCCCGCAAGCGGGCCCCTCCCTCTTATGGTGCCGAGGGTGGCACAGTCACCGGACCAGAGGCGGCCCCGGACGGAATCTTACATCAGATTGATACTGCCGTAACAAGGACGGAGAGCAAGGTGGCGGTGAATGCTGAAACCGTTCTTGTTGACTCCGTCAATGTCATGATATTTTCCGACATAGATGCGGTCTCCGTTGTGATCGGTGTCGGAGCACCACACGAAGTCATGATACCATAGTTTGTCGCCCCAGGCAATGCAACAGGCGAAGAATGCGTAAACGCAGAGAATGGCGGACGGAAACACTATATCCTGTTTCAGCAATACATCGGGCTGCGCCGCGCGGCTTTCTTCAATAACGTCCCGCCTGACCAGATACCATCTGTTCTCCAGCGTCCTGCGCACGAATTCTTCTTTCAGATACCAGTCCTGGTTGTACAGGCATGGCTCGGATTTGTCCGGATCCACACCGAAACAGTCCCTGAAGCGGATTATGTCAAGCGGATTTCCGGCTTCTCCCGCATATCCGAGCACGAGTATATGGTCACGGCTTTTTTCACGCAGCAGCTTGTCGGAATAGCCGACGGCAGGAACAGCGCCGACAGGAAGGGGAACAAGTCCCATTACCGCCAGCATTTTGTTGATCTGCTCCGGTCCGAGGTAGTTGCGGCCGAACAGTTGTCGCAATTCTTCCGTACTCATAAATCCAGGAGAGACTCCTTCCATTTCTGGTATTCAATTACTTCATCGGCTGTGGCAAGATGGCCAAGTTCCGAATATTTTTCTATGCGCTCAATTTCGGCGGCCAGCCTCTCGAAACGCATCCCCCAGCCGCTGTCCACAAACCAGTTGAGATTTCGGACGGGCGAATTGTACAGAATAATGCCGCTGCCGGTATCAAGTACGACCCTGAGGAATGTAAGGTAAGCCCTGTACTGGTGCTCATGTGAAGCAACCAGAGCAAGCTTTGTCCATCCATTTTCCATCGCCATATTAATCACTTCAAGCGCCTGTTCGCGGGTGTGACGTGACTTGGCCTCATGGATAAGGTCCTTTTCGGGTACGCCCTGTTTCAAGATCAACGGCGCGACTTCATCATAGGGGAAACTGCCATAGTCCTTATCTATAATATTGCCGCTGAATATGATGCGGTCCACCTGGCCGGTCTTGTACAGGTCGATGGCCTTCTGGAAACGGAAGAAACCGTCACCTTCCAGCAGGATGGCGGCATCGGAATGGCGAAGGCAGTCGTTGTCGACTATCGCCAATATTTTTTCCCTGTCGGTAATCATTTGCTACAAATCTTCCCAAAAAATCGGGTCACGCGCCGGAATATCCTTATTAACTGTTTTCCCGATAATGGTTTGCTTGAATTTCGGCGGAATGCCGAGAGCGGGGCGCAGGACGTCAATATCTTCTTCGCGGAGCACATCGCCTTTCTTGAGGTCACGCTTGGCATAAAGACAGCGGCGCTGGACGAATACAGTTTCGCCCTCTTCCTTGACCACTTCCTTGCGCGTGCTGCCCATAGCGCGTTCAACTTCGCGTATTGAGTCAACCATGAATTTGAATTCCGCCGGCTCCATGGAGTGCGGATGGTCGGGGCCCTTGTCGTGCTTGTTCAGCGTGAAATGCTTTTCAATGACGCGCGCGCCAAGCACCACGGAAGCCAGTGCCACTACATGGCCGGGGGAGTGGTCGGAGTAGCCGGTGAGGCAGTCGAAGGCCGACTGGTATGTCTTGAGCACGTTCACATTGGCGCTGTCTATCTTTGAAGGATAGTTGGTAATACATTGCATCAGCACCAGGTCGCGGTTACCGGTTTTCTCAATCGCGCGTACAGCCTCGTCAATTTCAGACATGGTCGCGTCGCCGGTGGCAAGCATAACAGGAAGGCCTTTGGCGGCGGTATATTCCAGCATTTCCAGCCACGTGATTTCTCCGGAGCCAATTTTGATGAAGGGGAGTTTCATGTCCGCACAGAGATCGACCGCCTCCTTGAAATAGGGAGAGGTGGAAAAGTCAATGCCAACTTTCCTGCAGTAGTCGGCTATCTCGGCATGCCATTCTATGGGGAATTCAACATCCTTGAACACTTCGGTTACCGTACGCCCCCAGGAACCGTGCACTCCGTGAAGCACCATTTTGGAGAAACCGCCTTCGGAAACTATGCTTTCCGCCTTGAATGTCTGGAACTTGGCGCAGTCGGCACCGGCCTCCTTGGCGGCATCGACCAGGCGCTTTGCCTTGTCAAGGCTGCCGTCGAAGTTTCCGCCTATTTCGGCGATGAAATATGTGGGATGGCCGGGCCCGATCATGCGGTCCCCGATCTTGATGTTTTTGTTGAAATTGAGCATATCAGGTAATCAGTTTAGTCGTTTGAATCCGGATTGGCAGACCTGGCCGTCAAGTGCTTTCATGACGTCGCGGCCGTCCTCGAAGTCGCGTATGTCGGCAAAAACCTTGTCGAGTTCTTCGAAATAGCGGTCGATTATGTCCGGGGTATGTGCGATGCAGGTGTACATGCTGTTGCCGGCGAGGAAGCCCTTCTTCAGCATTTCCTGGGTTATATAAGTCTTGTAGGCCAGATGGTTGGGGCTCTTGAAAGTGTATCCCGCGAGTGCCGGGATGCCCCATTGCTCGATCTGGAGGCCGTACTTGTCGGCAAGGGCCTGCCAGCGGCGCTTGTTGTCTAGTCCCAGGCGGGTGATGGTCTCCCATGATTTAACCCTCTCCATCTCTACCAGGGTGGCCAGGGCGGCAGTCGGACCTATACGCTCAGTCCAGAAAGTGCTGCTTATCCAGGAACCCTGGGCTGCATCCATAATGTCCTTGCGGCCCACTACGGCGCTGATTGCGTAGCCGTTGCCTATGGTTTTGCTGAACACCGCCATGTCGGGTTCCACTCCGTATTTCATAAAAAGGCCGCCGAAGGTCTCGCGGAAGCCGCTGGTGCATTCATCGAAAATCAGCACTATGCCGCGTTCGTTTGCGAGTTTGCGTACTTTATGAAGGAAGTTGTCTTCGGGACCGAAATTGCGGCAGACCTCCATCTTGATAATGCCGACATCGGGATTGCCGTCCACGATTTCCAGCAGCTCATCGAAATTGTTGTAGTGGAAGGGGATAGCCGTTCCGCGAAGGCCTTTGGGCACGCCGCCGGTGGGTATGCCCGGAAGCAGGTGACCGGCAAGTGCGTCGCTGTCTCCAAGGTTAACCGAGACGTACCAGTCGTGCCAGCCATGGTAGCCGCAGATGGCGATTTTATCTTTGCCGGTAAATGCGCGGGCGATACGGACGCATACCGAATTTGCTTCGCCTCCGCCGCGCGTGTAACGAACGCCTCCGGCCCAGGGGTTCATCTGCAGTAGCTTTTCTGCTAGATATACTTCTTCCGGGCAGTTCAGCGTGGTCATATTGCCGTCGCGGACAACACGCATTACCGCTTCATCAACCGCCGGGTTGGCATAACCAAGAGTATTGGTCCCGATGCCCATCATGGAACAGTCTATGTATTCCTTGCCGTCAAGGTCCCAGACCCGGCAGCCCTTGGATTTACTGAAGTAAGAGGGCCAGTTTTCGGGCAGCAACTGCTCCGGCCTTTTGGACAGAAGCATGGTGCCGCCGGGTATCATGGTCTTGGCTTTTTTGTATAGTTCCTGACCTTTTCCCATCACTTGATAATTTTATCGTTTGCCAAAGATTTTGCGTAGCCTTCGTTGCGCATAATCGATGAGTTAATGTCTTTCACCTCAAGATGTTCTTCAAGATATGCCACATAGTCGGCGCAGTGCTTGTCGGCTCCGACGTTCTCAATCAGGGCCTTTATGACTTCGAAGTCGCGCTGCTCGTCGACGGTGATTCGGAGGGCCGACTGGTCTGAGGCGTTCTCAACATTGAACGAGCGGAAAAGACTCCCGCCCAGGACTGAGGAATTGTTCTTTATGTAAGGGGTAACGTGCTCATGTTCGCTTTGAAGTCTAGCATCCTTCCACGCAGCTTCAAGTGCGGAGAACTTGAAGACTTCCACGTCCATTCCGTCAGGATAGGTGGGAATGAGGGTGTTGGAAGCATAGTCGTAACCGCCTTCGATACAGGCGCTTATTGTCCGGTCAATGATTTCCGGATCGATGAGAGGGCAGTCAGAGGTGAGTCTGACAACGTAATCCGGATGTTCTGGCAGGGCCGTCTGATAGAAGCGGTCCAGCACATCGTCAACGGAACCCTGGTGATACTCCACGCCAAGTTTATCGGCAATTGCAATTATGTATTTGGCGCCTTCTTCCGGGGTCGTGGCGACTTTGAGCTTTGTAATCAATTTGGACTGGAGGATGCGCCGCAGATGCGTTTCCAGCAGGGTAGTGCCGCCAACCTCCTTAAGAATCTTGGCCGGAAGCCGGGTGGAGCCGTATCTGGCCTGTGTTATCGCAAGTATCTTCATTTGCCTTTTATGCATTTGGCAAATTTAATGAATTAATTTGTATTTTTGCGTTGTTATAAAGTTATGAAAGCACATTTGATACTTGCCGTTTCGGCCCTTTTGTTTTGCTTCGGACTGGCTGCGCAGACGCAGCAGGGCGAAGATCTTGACCTTCAGTACGCCACCGAACTTCTCAAGAAAGGGGCGGAGGCTCCCGATTTCACTCTGAACGACATTGACGGCAAGCCGTTCACCTTCAGTTCGTTGAAAGGCCGCCGCGCAGTGCTTGTATTCTGGGCCTCGTGGTGCCCCGACTGCCGTGCGGAGGTGCCCGAACTGAAGGCCATGTATGAGGCGTCAGATCCCGGAAAGGTCGCCTTCGTATCGGTATCTTTCGACAGGGAGTTCGACAAGTTCAAGAACTATGCGGAGCAGAACGCCCTACCCGGCGTCCAGCTCTTCGACCCCTCCGGCAAGAAAGACTCCGCCATCGGCAGCGCCTATCACGTCAAGTGGATACCTTCGCTCTACCTGATTGACGCAGCGGGCAAAGTAGAATTCGGCACTGTGGTCGCCGCCAAGATCGCCGCCGCACTGAAGCAGTAATTATCGGATTTCAATAAAGCAAAAAGGGCGCCCGAGACCGGACGCCCTTAATCGTTAACGAAGAAGCAGCATTACTTCGTGATGACCTTTGCCATCTCGAGGACCTTGTTGCTGTAGCCCCACTCGTTGTCATACCAGGCGCAAACCTTGACGAAGGTAGGATCGAGCTGGATACCGGCCTTCTCATCGAAGATGGAAGTGCGGGGATCGTTGCGGAAGTCGGTGGCGACCACTGCGTCGGCGGTGTATCCGAGAACTCCCTTGAGTTCGCCCTCGGAAGCGGCCTTCATGGCTGCGCAGATCTCCTCATAGGAGGCGGGCTTTGCAAGCTCGACGGTGAGGTCGACGAAACTGACGTCGGAGGTGGGAACGCGGAGGCTCATGCCGGTGAGTTTACCGTTGAGTTCGGGGAGAACCTTGCCCACTGCCTTGGCGGCGCCGGTGGAAGAGGGGATGATGTTCTCGAGGATGCCGCGGCCGCCTCTCCAGTCCTTCTTGGAAGGACCGTCAACGGTCTTCTGGGTTGCGGTTGCAGCGTGAACGGTGGTCATGAGGCCACGGACGACGCCGAAATTGTCATTGAGAACCTTGGTGATAGGCGCAAGGCAGTTGGTGGTGCAGGAAGCGTTGGAGATGATGTCCTGTCCGGAGTAGGTCTCATGGTTTACACCATAGACGAACATAGGGGTGGCATCCTTTGAAGGAGCGGACATGATGACCTTCTTTGCGCCGGCCTCGATGTGCTTGCGGGCCTTGTCGTCGGTAAGGAAGAGACCTGTGGACTCGACCACGACCTCGGCACCGACCTCGTCCCACTTGAGGTTTGCAGGATCCATCTCTGCGGTGAGGCGGATCTTCTTGCCGCCCACGAGCAGATAGTTGCCCTCGACTGCCACGTCGCCCTGGAAAGTGCCGTGTACTGAATCGTACTTGAGCATGTAGGCGAGATAGTCGGGATCGAGAAGGTCGTTGATACCTACGATTTCGATGTCATTGGGGAAATTTTCAACTGCTGCACGGAATACCATACGGCCGATGCGGCCAAATCCGTTAATACCAAGTTTTACCATTTTTGCGTTTATAAAAGTTAAACAATAATATTTCTTTAAAGGCGGGGCAAATTTATCAAAAATTTACTTAAAATCAATTATATTTGCAGAAAAAAGATGCGAATTCTAGTCTCCAATGATGACGGATACCAGGCGCGCGGCATAAGATGCCTGGTGGAGGCTCTCCGCCCGTTCGGAGAGCTCACCATCGTGGCGCCGAAATCAGCACAGAGCGGCATGTCCATGGCGGTGTCCATGGGGTACAAGCCTATAGCCGTCAAGCATCTTCATGAACTCCCCGGAGAAGACTGGTGGTACCTTGACGGGACCCCGGCCAGTTGCATCAAATTCGGTATAGACAACATTTTCTGGCCCGCCAAGCCCGATCTTGTGGTGACCGGAGTCAACCATGGCAACAATGCGGCCACGGCAACTTTGTATTCAGGCACTATAGGCGCAGCGATGGAAGGCGCGGTCAACGGCATTCCTTCCATCGGCGTAAGCCTTGATACCTTTGCCGAGGACGCGGATTTCTCGGCTGTCATAGACCTGCTCCCGGGCATTATCAGGAAACTCCTGCCGGTATTCAATCCCCGAAAAGGCTCTTTCTACAACATAAACTTCCCGTATCTCCCGAAAGAGCAGATAAAAGGCATAATTCCGTCCCGGGTCGGCTATGCTCACTGGGAGAAGGAGTACGTTCATTACAATGCCGAATTCCTGGCTTCACGCGGACATGAGCAGTCTTTTGCCGCCAGAGCCTATGCGGATACCAAACTCCCCGACGAGGAACTATATGTGATGGCAGGCGACTTCGTGAGCGAGCCCGACAACGCGCCCGACGCCGACCACATATTGATGTCACAGGGATATATAACGATTACACCCCAGAACATATACAACACGGACTTCGACGAACTGAAGCGTCTATGCGATATTATCTGATAGCCGGAGAAGCCTCGGGCGACCTCCACGGCGGCAATTTGATGAAGGGTCTGAAAACAGCGGACCCTTCGGCGGAATTCCGCTTCTGGGGAGGTGACAATATGGCCGCGGCAAGCGGATCTTCGCCCGTGGTCCACTATCGTGACTGTGCCGTGATGGGCATTACGGACGTGATGTTCAAGGCTCCGGCCTTGCTGGGCAACCTGAAGCGCTGCAAAAAAGACATCGCTGACTGGAAGCCCGACGCGGTGATTCTCATTGATTATCCGGGGTTCAACCTGAAAATCGCAAAGTACTGCAAAGATATTAGCGTCAAAGTATTCTGGTATATCGCCCCTAAGACCTGGGCTTCCCGCGAAGGCCGCAACGCCAGGCTGAAGGAGTACGTTGACAAGATGTTCATCATCTTCCCGTTTGAAATCCAGTATTTCAGCGACAAGGGCATTCCGTTCCAGTATGTCGGCACCCCCCTGGTGGAAGAAATTGACTCCCACGAATGGAAACGCCCGTGCGAGGGCAGCTACATCGCACTGCTCCCCGGCTCGCGCAAAGGGGAGATCTCCCGCATGATGCCCGTGTGCATGGAAGCCGCCGACGCCCTTGGAATGAAGGTACTGGTAGCAGGCGCGCCGGCCGCCGACATGGAGACCTATACCCCATACATCAACGGCAGGAGCAACGTGGAAGTGCTTTTCGGACGCACACTCGACATTCTCAAGTACGCCGACGCCGCCATAATAAATTCCGGAACCGCATCGCTCGAAGCGGCTTTGACCGGAACGCCGCAGGTGGTATGCTGGAGCGCAAGCGGATTCTCATTCTTTGTCGGCAAGTACATACTCAGGGTGCTTGATCATGTGAAATACATATCCCTTGCTAACCTCTGTCTCGACAAGCCGGTTTTCAAGGAACTTATACAAAATGATTTTAATGCGCAGGCCGTGACCGGAGAGGTCCGGAATTTGCTTGAGAATTCCCGGCGCAGGGAGGAAATGCAGGCCGATTATGCACGCCTGCGTGAAGTCCTGGGCGGCGGGGGAGCCTCGCTTACTGCCGCACGTGCCATTATGGAAGAAATCAAACCATCACAAATATGAAAAGATTCTTTATCATTGTTGCAACTGCGCTTTCGCTTTGCAGCTGTTCTATTCTCGGCGGCATCGACTGGAACGCCGAAGGTTTGGCTAGCGCTGCCGGCAAGGCGGCGACTGCTGCCAGCATCAGCGATGAAATGGTGGTCGAACTCTGCCGCCAGTCAATCGTTTCCCTTGACCAGCAGAACGTGATTGACAACGGAGCCTACAAGCAGCGTCTTGCCCGCGTGCTTTCCGGTCTCACCGAACTTGACGGTATGCCACTGAACTTCGCGGTCTACAAAACTACCGACATCAACGCATTCGCCTGCGGCGACGGTTCCATCCGCGTGTATTCGGGACTTATGGATATAATGGATGATGAGGAACTTACCGCCATCATCGGACATGAGCTCGGACATGTGCGCAATAAGGACACCAAGAGAGCTATCAAGAATGCCTATGTAGCTTCGGCAGCACGCGACATTCTCGCATCCGCCGGCGCCTACGGTTCCATGGCATCAGCCCTGCTGGGCGACATTGGAGAAGCTCTCGTAAGCGCACAGTTCTCCCAGGCACAGGAGTACAAGGCCGACGAGCATGGCTGCCAGTTCGCTATCGACAGGGGACTCAGCCCTTACAGCATGTACAACGCCCTGAACAAACTTAACCAACTCTCCGACGGAAGCGGCGGTTCGACAATCGCCCACATGTTCGCCGATCACCCGCAGACTGAGAAGCGTATGGAGAGAATGAAGAAAATGGCTCAAAAATATATTGACAGCCAGGAGTAGCGTCAGGACAGAATCTCAAATTAAAACGGCACCCGCGTTGAGCAGATGCCGTTTTTTCATATCTTGAATGTGGCGTACGCCAGATTCTTCAGAATATACAAGACCAGACTCAAAAGAATCACAAGCGACCAGTTCAGGGAGCAGAAGACGCACACGAGAATTGCGGCCAGGACAACCGCCGCGAAGGCAATCCGCTTGATCTTCAGGGCGGAAGGATCATCAGAATGAAACTTGAACGAGAACATAGGAATCTCGCTCAGGAGCAGTATGCTGAGGCAGACGCTGAGCACGGGGATGAAGACGGGACCGGCGCACCAGCTTGCAAGGAAACATGCAGGGTCCGCCGCTACATAGTAGCACAGGGAGCCGGCCAGAAGTGCAGATGCCGGAGTGGGCAGGCCGAGGAACGAGGAACCCTGGCGTGGGTCCACATTGAACTTGGCCAGCCGCAGACCGCTGGCAAGAGTGATGACAAGAGGTATCCAGTTTATCCAGCTTTCGCCGAACATGCAATTACAGGAGAGCCTGTAAAGCATGATGGACGGAAGGACGCCAAACGATACCAGGTCCGAAAGGGAGTCAAGCTCCTTGCCCAGGTCTGAATAGGCGTCCAGCGCCCTGGCGGCAAAACCGTCGAGGAAATCGGCGGCCGATGCGGCAAGCATCAGGATGAACGCGATGTCGAGACGCCCCTTGAAAGCGAAAACCACCCCGATGATTCCGCAAATGAGGTTCATCGAGGTGATACAATCGGGAATGAATTTCTTCATCTTGAGCTATTTAATCCCAAGTTTGGCTTTAATGTCGCGGGGGATAGCATCCTTGTGGACCATAATGTCAAGGCTCTGTCCCTTTACATAAGATTCGCTGGCGTACCAGAGTCCTTTGTACTTTCCGGTTTCGCCCCAGGAATTCTTTACCATGTAGTATTTCTTGCCGTTCTGGTCCTTGGCAATGCCGTAAATCTGCATGCCGTGATCATCGGTCATGGTCTTATTGTCGAAATCGATCTGGCGGCTCTCCTGGGTGGCCTCTTTTTCAACAACGCTTACGGGAGCAGGTTTTCCCTCTTCTTTTCCTACCCAGTGTTCCTGGTCCGAACCTGCAGTTGCGGGAGCGTTGGGATCTATATTGAGCGCAAGTCCGTTGCGGGTGAAGCCGGGATGGCTGACATCGGCGCCCCAGGCGGCTGTATAACCGTTATTGATGGCATTGTCAAGCACTGTCATGAATTCGTCGATGGGTATGTTCCAGGCTTCGTCCCAGCGCCAGTTGTCGCTGACTTCAATAGCGAATTTCGTGTAGAAAGGATGGTGAGTGAAACTGGTAAGGGTGACATAGTCGGCAGGGTTGATCTTGAGAGCGTCACGGTAGCTCATGGGAGTATATTCCTTGCCGTCGACAACGAAACTCTCGGGACGCTTGCCGAGATACTCGTCGAGTACAGCCTGGATGGCCCTGCGCCATGCCGTGCTGAGCGTCTTGTTGGGATTCTTTACAACTGCGTCCACCATGCCGTGAAGCATCGCGTCCATCTCTCCGGTAACAGGGAGTTCAGTACCGTAGTTCAGTCCGGGCATGGCGCTGTTGGGAACTATACCGTAATCGCGTATGACATCAAGCACGT
Organism: Bacteroidales bacterium; assembly: GCA_017561765.1. Classification (GTDB taxonomy): domain Bacteria; phylum Bacteroidota; class Bacteroidia; order Bacteroidales; family UBA932; genus Cryptobacteroides. Next base: position 15,121 of record JAFZBM010000203.1, read on the forward strand.
CGTCGGCTTCCGAACCTATGGCAAAGTTGAGCTTGCCGTCAAGGCGGACATATTTAACTGCGCGGTCATAATATGAATGGCTCACGACGAAGAACTCCGAGAAGTCGGGATACTTGAGAGTGTCGGTAATTTTACCAAGCCTGATTGCTTCGGACTCAAAAAAGCCTATTGTCGAGTATGCCCAGCAAGTGCCGCTGCGATACTGGTTCTTGACGGATGTGATTGGATTGGCCTTTACCGTAGTGAATTGATAGTCAGGCAACATTGGTGCAACTCTCGGCTGAGCCGAAAGGTACGCAGCGCCGAAAACAAGCGCCAGGATGATCAATAACTTCTTCATTATACAATAATCTAAAGCATACAAATATAAGGAAAAAAGAAAAAAAGTGGCTATCTTGTGCTGTTTTTTATGAATCTGCCACATTAAATGCAACGATTACTATCTTTCGTCCTTTTGCTGCTGGTAACATTATCATGCGTTAACAATCCGCAGGTCACGGAGAAGGCCTTGATGACATTCAAGGCCAGCGGGGAAAGCGCCGTCGGCACCAGGACATATCTTGACGGAGTCACTGTACTTTGGAGCGCCGGTGACAAAATATCTGTTTTCAGTCCCTCTTGTTCGAGCGGAGAAGAGTATTCAATATCTTCCGGAGATGAAGGCAAAAGTGAGGCGTCTTTCAGCGGCCCCTCCGTTGAAGGCGCGCCATGGTATGCCCTTTATCCGGCCGACGCCGCAGCATCATGCAACGAAAGCGTACTGACTATGGCGCTGCCCGGCGTCCAGCATTTCTCCGATGGCTGTTTCGGCCCCGGAGAGAATCCTATGGTGGCTGTGAGCACTGACGGCAAGACACTGAATTTCAAGAACCTGTGCGGCATTTTCTGCCTGAAGCTGAAGGGTAGCGGCAACGTCAAGTCGATTACTCTTAAATCTGCGGCCGAAGAGGCACTGTGGGGAACGGCAAGCGTTGCGATGAACTACGAAGGGTACCCGGTTATTTCTATGACCCAGACTCCCGACGAAGCGCACAGGACCGTCAGCCTAGATTGCGGAGAAGGTGTCGCTCTTGGCGAGGATCCCGTGCAATTCTGCTTCGTGCTTCCTGCCGCTTGTCTCGGTGCCGGTTTCGAGGTGAACATTGTTGATGATTCAGGCAACAGTCTGGTTAAATCCAGCACCACGGCCATCAACATCGAGCGGTCAATGATCAAGCGCATGGCTGAGCTGGATTGCAATTTCTCAGGATCGGCGTTGCTAACGATGAGCGAGTTCGGGGTCTACGACCTGTCCGGGACGGCTCCCGAAGCGGTGAGAGTCTTTACCGCCAACGACCAGCTCGCCCTCCGGTCCGGCAATCCCATGACCTTCCGGATACAAAGTCTTCCGGATGCCAATGCCTTGATAATCAAATTCCCCGACAATATGGTCGAAGGGAACGGATATGACCTTACCGTTACTTCGGTAGGTAATACCGGAGTTGCCGATGCCACGGTAAATGCGGTGCTTCTTAAAAAAGAAGCCGGAAAATGCTGGCTCGAAGACAGCACGAACAAAGTCGGATACATAATTGCCAGCGAACTATGAAAAAGATTGTTATCAGCACATTTGTTCTTGCGTGCTTCTGCATCGGTTCCGCCGCGGCTCCCGTGACGCCCAGTCAGGCCAGGGAAAAGGCCGGAGAATTTTTCGGAGTCAACGCTTCTTCGCCCCGCATGGTCATGGGCGGCCGTGCAGTCGTTTCCACAAACGGCGTATCGGATCCTGCATATTATATTTTCAATAATGACGGCGGCGGCTATGTCATAATTGCCGGCGACGATTGCCTGTCCCCGGTCCTTGGCTATTCGATGACGGGCAGAATTGACGAAAACCGCATTCCCGAAAACTTCAAGTTCTGGCTTGAGCAGATAGGGAAAACAGTCCGGTTTGTCCGCAAATACAATCTTCCGTCAGCGTCAGGGGAGAGGGCAAGGCTGTCAAGCCCGGTCACGCGCGCCGATGAGGCGGCAGGCAAGTTCCTTGAGCTTCCGGAATGGAGCCAGGAGAACCCGTACAACTGGTATTGCCCTACCATAGCTCCGTACGAGAGCGATAAATCCCTGACAGGCTGCGTAGCCACCGCGATCAGCATGGTCATGCGTTTCCATGAGTGGCCCCCATGCGGTAACGGCACGCTTCCTGACTACATTATGGACTATTATCCCGACCCGAACAGCTACAGGACGATTGACGTGAACATGAAAGGGCACGAACTCGGGCACGAATACAAGTGGAGCATCATGCCGATGGAAGATTTCTACAGCGAGAAACCGGTCACTCCCACTGAAGGGGAGAAGCAGGTGGCATGGCTGATGTACGACTGCGGCATAATGATGAATGCAAGTTACAGCGCAGAAGGCACGGGCGCTTTTTCCGAAGAGATTCCGGAGAAAATAACGCGCTACATGTATTACAAGTCTTCTGCCCAGTACGTTATGAAGAGCGCTTATTCTACCGAGGCCTGGGTAGCGTTGCTCAAGGACCAGATCGACAATGGTCTTCCAGTCATCTACGGCGCCGACTGCAATCTCGGAGGGCACCAGTTCGTGGTGCATGGATATGATGCGGAGGATAACCTGTATGTAAACTGGGGCTGGGGAGGAGAATTCAACGGCTACTTCAACATCGACTATTTCTATCCTTATAAGGATGAGGACCTGACGGCATACGGTTATACGGCAGAGGAGATACAGAAGATTGAAAGGGATGAGATTTTCAATTCCAATCACGATGCTATTATCGGGCTGGAGCCGGACAAGAGTTTCGTTCCTACGCCGGTGCCTATGGACGAGCCTGTGCCAATCGTGACTGAAGATAACACGCCTACGGGTCTGTATCTTAAGGCCGGCACCCATAAGGGGCATGAGTATTTCGGTTTATCCGTTTCGTCGGGTACTCTTGCGAAGGGGGCTTCGTTCAAGATGAACGCGGGCCTTATCTACAATCCTACTTCGAGCAGATATACCGGATATTTCCGTTTCGTCCAGACAAATTACAAGGGCGAGACCATAGGTGCCGTCAGCCTTAACGACAAGTCGGCGTACATCAAGGCCAATGATTATTACTACGTTTACGATGTGGATTGTGTCGCCAGTTACGACTGGACTCTGGGCGACAAGATTCAGTTCTTCTCGAGCACGACCCAGGGTTCCGCATATACTCTTGTCGAATGGCTGAATGACGGCGTTACTGTCGGCGAAATTCCTTTGATCCCGATGTATTTCATTTCTCCGGACGAGAGCGGCCGGCTGATCAACAGCAACGAGGAGTATGAGTATGTCGATTGGCTTTCTGATGAATCGTACGAGAAGGCTGTCATTACTTATTCCGACGGCTCCGTAGAGACTATTGTCAAGCCCCGCTGAGGTTTATCCGTCACAGACAGTACCCCCTCGGAGGACTTTTTCCCAAGTTTGATGTCCTCCGAGGGGGTACTGTCTGTGACGGAATGCCACAATAATAGATTACGGAATGTAGTAAACCGTTATTACAACAATAAGGATGTCAGGAATTAATTTGCTGATTGTCGGAGAATTGGACTTCGATCGTGGAATCGTTGATGCCGTTCGACTTGATGCATGAACGGACAGCGGAAGTAATTTCTGCCATGCGGACAGGATCATCAATATCCAGCTTGACAGTAAGAGCAGTCTCGGTAGTACTGACAGGCCAGATATGCAGATCATTCACCGCCGTAACACCAGGAACAGCTGAAATAGACTTCCGTATCATCTCGGCATCGATACCCTCCGGCACCGCATCGATACTCATCTTGAAACTCTCCACCAGAACCCCGAGGATATTTGCAAGGATAAACCCGGCTATACACAAACTCACGATAGGATCGAGCAGCACGAATCCGGTATGCTTGATAATGAAGCCCGCGATCACCACGCCGATCGACAGCAGGCAGTCGGTAAGCATGTGGATGAATGCGCCGCGGGTATTGACGTCGTGCCGGCGCTTGTACGACAGGAGCGTCACGGAAAGGGCGTTCACGACTATTCCCACAGCGGCCGTTATGCTGATAGCCTCCCCGTCAGGAGAAAGCGCCGACGGATCCAGCATCTTTTCAATGCTCTCATAGATGATGCTTCCCGCTACCACCACGACAAAAATGGCATTCAACAATGAAATCAGCACCGTCAGCTTGCGGAAACCGAAAGTGAAATGCTTGCCCGGACGGCTGCCTGCAAGGATGAAGGCAAGCAGCGTCAAGCCGAGGGAGAAAACGTCAACCAGCTTGTGTCCGGCGTCGGAGACCAGCGAGAGCGAATCGGAGTGGAATCCCATCCAGGCTTCGAACGCCACGAACAAGGCATTCAATATGATGGCGAAGATGTATATCTTCTTCAGGTCGCCCGTGATTACTTCAAGCTGATGATGGTGGTGATGATGATCGTGTCCCATAAGTAAATCAAATCAAAGTGTGCAAAGATATGGATTTTTTGTATTTTTGTATTCTTAAAACGTATCTTTATGAGCAGAACAGTCAGCGCCTGCCTTCTGGCACTGCTTCTGGCCGCATCCTGCATGCGTACGGAGCACAATGGCAAGGAAACTATAGATTTGGTCGTCAGCATCGCCGGCAATCCTGAATCGCCGGACCGCCTTATGCTGGAATCCTTGTCGAAGGTGCCGGCAAATGGTGATATCTATATTCTGGGCGCACCCCGTACATGCGGTCTCATAGGAGAGAGTTTTCTTGCAAACGACAGTTTCGACAATGTCCGGGCCCGTCTGTTCAGTGACGGCCTGAAAGACTTTGCCGGCGAGACTTTCGCCCTTGTTGAAGATGCGGAATTCAGCCCCTACTCGGAGTTCGTGGAGCTTAACGGCGGCGACGCGCTGAGGGAGCTGTCGGTGCGTCTTGCCCTTTCCTCGCTGCGGGATAAATGCAATGCAAGCATTTATGACATAGAAGGAAACGAAGCCAAGGCCCGCGCCAAGATGCTGATCCTTGCCGATCCGTGGATGCTGAACGGAGGGAAATTCGACATAGATACCCTGTTTTCCCTCACTTCCTGCCGTGTGCCGGTCATCTCCCCGCAGGAACTTTTGATCGAAGCCGCTTTTGCCGGTGAAAAGAAGTATTTCAACGTAGGCATGATGTGCGATTCGGCTTACGTCGGGACCGGGGTCTATCATTCGATTTATGAAGCCGGGGCGGCGAAGTACGATATTATGGGCACCCGGTATTTCGAGGCCGCTTCGTCCGGCGATGAAGGGCACCGGCTTGCAGCATTTCTGGACCGCTATTCCGAGTCCGGAAAAGATGAGCCGCTGGATGTGCTTCTCGTCGATGACTGGAGCGTGGACAAGGAAGCGTTGATGCAGGAACTTGCCCTTATCCGGGATTATACCAGGGAAGAATTCATGCGCTACGGCAAAATGATTTCACCTGATTTTACGATATTCAGCAGTGCCGAACTTACCATGCACTATTGCTACCGCAAATTGAGGGCGTTGAGCCTCTTTACCCACCGTATTGCGTTCCCCGACATGAGAGTTTATACAATCAAGCCCCAGCCGGGCGGAAGCAAGTTACAGTTCTTGTTGATTCCTAGTGAGAATGTTCAAGGTTAGTGTGGAGCAGGGAGAGATTGAGCAGTTGCCGCTCGGTGTCTTTCCCGGAGAGATAAAAGTAATAGACAAGCCCGGACTCGATTTCGAAAGGGCGGTTTTATATCTTCGAAGACAGAAGGTGCTTGGCTTCGATACCGAAAGCCGTCCGACCTTCTCACCCGGCGAACACGGTCACGGTGTAGCCCTGCTGCAGTTGTCCGGTCCCCAGAAGGCGTTTTTGTTCAGGGTACAGCTCCTGGGAATGCGCCGTGCCCTCCGCAACATATTGTCTAACGGCAGTATCATAAAAGTCGGTGCAGCATCGGCTGACGATGTCCGCGGGCTTCAGCGCCTGCATTCTTTCAAGCCGGAAGGGTTCATTGATCTGCAGAAAATAGCATGGGAATGGGGGATACGGGACAAGAGCGTAAAAAAGCTGGCCGCGAACATACTCGGGTGCCGCATATCCAAGGCGCAGCAGCTCTCAAACTGGGAGACGCCCGTGTTAAGCCCTTCCCAGTGCAAATACGCCGCCACTGATGCCTGGGTATGCAGGGAGATGTACTTGAAATTGCTGGAATGTGAAAAGCACCCTCTGTCGCCGGAAGAAATGATGCCTCCTCAGGAGAGGGAAGCCCACGAGCAGGCCCTCGCGCGCAAAGAAGCGAACATTGCGGCGGAAAAAGCACGCGCGCATACGTCCAAGCGCAAGAAATCCCGTCATAAAAAGAAAAAGCAGTCCAATGATAAAGCTAATACTGAAGAAGGGCAGGGATGAGTCTTTGAGGCGCTTCCATCCGTGGGTATTCTCCGGCGCTATAGCGCAGATACAGGGCAATCCTCATGAAGGGGACCTTGTCGCCGTGCACAGCGCAGAGGGTGAGTTTCTCGCTTCCGGCCATTACCAGATAGGTTCGATTGCAGTGAGGGTGCTCAGTTTTTCCGGAGACCCTCTTGCTCCTGATTTCTGGGAAAACGCGTTGGAGCGGGCCCGCCTTGAACGCGAATCACTTGGGCTTCCTTCTGCCGACACCAACTGTTTCCGGCTCGTTCATGGCGAGGGGGACGGCCTTCCCGGACTCATTATCGACTGGTATGACGGAGTATGTGTGCTCCAGGCTCACAGCGTTGGAATGTTCCGTGCCAAAAACAGAATCTGCGAAGCTCTGAAAGCAGTTTTCGGCGATTCCCTGAAGGCAGTGTACGACAAGAGTTCGATGACGGCTCCGTTCAAGGCAGGCCTTGAACTGGTGGACGGCTATCTCTACCGTGCGCCCGGCTTCACAGCCAGCGAATCACGCGTTCTTGAGAACGGTCATTCCTTCATGGTCAATTGGGAAGAAGGCCAGAAAACCGGTTTTTTCCTGGACCAGCGCGAAAATCGCCGGCTGGTTGGCAGGTATTCCGCCGGCCGCCGGGTGCTGAACCTGTTCTGCTATACCGGCGGATTCAGTATATACGCTCTCGAGAGCGGTGCGGAATCGGTTGACAGCGTTGATTCATCCGCCAAGGCCATGGCCCTTGTCGACAGGAATGTTGCACTTACCGGCAAAGCGGACAGGCACAAGTCATGCTGCTGCGACGCTATCGACTTCCTTAACGGAGCGGAGGAAGGAAAATACGACCTCATTATTGTGGATCCTCCCGCATTCGCCAAACACCGCGGCGCTCTGAAAAATGCCCTCAGGGCCTATCAGCGCCTGAATGCCGCAGCAATCTCCAAAGTTGCTCCCGGAGGCCTTATCTTTACTTTCAGTTGCTCGCAGGTAGTCGACAAAACCGCATTTGCCGAACTGGTGTTCAGCGCTGCAGCGCAGACAGGAAGAGGCGTGAGAATAGTTGACCGCCTATGCCAGGGCGGGGATCATCCCGTGAGCATTTATCATCCTGAAGGGGAGTACCTGAAAGGCCTGCTGCTCTACGTGGAGTAATCAGGAATTCTCTATAAGTTCAAGCAGCTTGTCGATGGCTTCGGTGTCGGGCACGTGCCTGAGCACCGCATTTCCTTTGTGATAGATCGAAACGCGTCCTCCGCCCTCACCGACGTAGCCCCAGTCTGCGTCGGCCATTTCTCCGGGACCGTTGACTATGCATCCCATCACCGCTATCACCATTCCTTTGAGGTGGGACGTGCGCCTCTTTACTTCTTCAAAAGTCTCTTCCAGACGGTACATGGTGCGTCCGCATCCGGGACAGGCTATATACTCCGGCCTGTAAAAACGCCGGCGGGAGGCCTGCATAATTTCATCTTCGAGATATGGACCGAGTCCTGCGGATTCGGGGATCTCGTCAATTTCCCTGTCCAGAAGCCGGGGCCCCCATTCGATTGCAGCATCCAGCATGGCATCGGGCTCAAAGTCCGGAGCATTGCTGAAGTATTTCACGAGATGGGTAGCTACAGGTAATTCTTTTACAGGCGGTTCCGTCAGAGAAACCCTTATCGTATCACCAATTCCTTCGCGCATGAGCGAGGCTATCCCCACACAGGATTTTATGCGACCGGCATCACCGTTTCCCGCCTCGGTCACGCCAAGGTGCAGGGGGAAGATATGCCCGCTTCCCTTCATCATCTTGACCAGCTCCCTGTAGGCTTGAGTCATGACAAGGGTGTTTGACGCCTTAAGCGAAACGACAACGTTGAAGAACGAGGCCTCCACGCACATGTCAAGCCATTCCATTGCCGCCTTGGCCATTGCGAACGGCGTGTTTCCGTATAATTCGGTAATATATTTCCCCAGCGACCCGTGGTTCAGTCCGACCCTTACGGCCGTGCCGTGAAGTTTGCACGCCTCCAGGAATTCCGCGAACTTGCGTCTGGCAATCGCGTGGTCCGGGTGGAAGTTTCCGGGATTGATGCGTACCTTCTCCACTACGGCGGCGCATGCGATTGCCGTATCTGCCGAAAAGTGGATGTCGGCCACAAGGGGAGTGTCGCAGCCCGCATCCCTTAGAGTGCGGTGTATTTCTTTCAGGGCCGGGACATCCTGCAAGCCGGGCACAGTGATTCTTATAAGCTGGGCACCGGCCGCGGCCAGTTCAAGGCACTGTGACACAGTGGCGTCAATGTCGGAAGTATGGGTGTTGCACATGGTCTGCACGACCACGGGCGCATCCCCGCCGATAAGAAGCTTGTTACCAATCCTGACCTGAATTGTTTTCAAACGATCCATAGACTATCTCTTTAGCTTCCTTTTTCAGTTGCTTTTTTGTCTTGCCGCTGCGCTTTGTAAGCTGGAAATAGACTCCGGCGGTAACGGAAATGTCAACAGGGTTGGCGTAGCGGTAATAATAGGTGTTGTACGGGTGGAAGACTTCATTGTAATAGTCGGGCTGATACAGGCTCTGCAAGCTCCAACGCGCCAGAATATTGAAATGGAGTTCCACCGGATCGAACATGAAAGCCAGCCCCGCACCTCCGACTATACCGTAATCGAAACGGTATTCATAATCGCGGAACTTGTTGGCGTATGTCTCGTCCATCCAGATGCCGCTGCGGGTTATATCAGTCCTGTAGCCGACGTAGCCTCCCACGTTGGCCATGATCTTGGTCGGGGCGGCATCGACGTGGAAATGCATCATGGCGGGCATTTCCACGGTCGTAATGGAAATATCCGTGGCTCCGTCCACATAGCCCATAGGATAACCGGTCTCGGGATTGTCGTTGAAAGTGCAGCCTTCGTGGGAATATGAGAAGCCCAGGGTAATGCCGAAATACGGAAGGTAGTTGAACATCTTCTCGTAATGTGTGTACATTATCGAGAAATATGTCGGATGGAAACGGAAGTCGGTTCCCATCTTTGTGGGATTGAAATAAATGGTCGAGAATGTAACTCCGTAATTAACGCCTATCATCGAATAGTCGTTGATGGTTTCCGACCTGCGCAGCACCACCGTGTCGAGGTATTCGTCGGTGAATACCAGCGAATCGGTCTGCGCCTTCAGGACGGAAGCGCACAACAACAGGGAGATAGCCAGAATCAGTTTTTTCATTGTTCAAACAAGGTTTTTATGTCTATCTCCTGTTCGACTTCTGCGCTGGGCGGAATCTCGATGTAATCTTTGTCTCCGACGGAGAAAAACAGCACCGCTTCAGGCTGACGGCGTTCAAGCAGCGAACCGGTATCGACTATGGAGTTCCTGTTTCCGTCATCAGTAATGCGGATACTGTACTTGCCTTCCTGAAGATAGGGGAATTCAAGGATGCAGTCGGAGTCAACTATGTAAGTGCGCAGGGATTTCTTGCGGGACTCGTCCAGCAGGCTTACGATAATCTTGCGGTCCACGTTGGTGAGGGGTGTCCGGAGTACGCTGAGTTTCTCATCCGTCGGGAGCGAAACCTTTACCTGGGTGCTGTCGGAATAGAAGCCCCCAATATCACGGAAAGCGTGATGAGGGACCTTTAGCGTATATTCATAGCCCGGCAGCATCTTTTCCGTCGGACGGATTATATAGCGCCTCAGATTGGCCGTATCGCGCTCAACGGTAACGGAACTCTTGAACTCCTTCTGCTTCGGATTAAGATAGCGGAAATCGAGCGAGTCGAACATTTCGTATATGATGGGCAGGCTGAATTCCAGCTCTATTCCGTTCTGTTCTACGGTCTCCGGCGTAGCGGTCAACTTGAACACGCAGGTGGTATCTTCTTTCTTGATGTTTTTCCGCTGCATTTTCTGGAGCACACGGCGTCCTTCCGGCATTGTAAGTTTCAGATGCTCGAGCGAAGGGCGAAGGACACCCAGAGAATCGGTCTTGCGGTAGTTGACGAAGACATGCAGGGTGTCGGGTGCGGGTTTGCGGTTGTTCACCCATATTTCAAGGCTGTCCTGAAGTATGTTGAACTGCGTAATCAACTGCTCGGGCTTGTAGCCCCTGACCCACAGCGAATCAATCCATACGTATGGAGCCATGAATGTTATATAGGCGGAACGGTCTCCGGTGCGCTCCTTGTTGACGAGATATTGCTTCGTGGGTTTTTCCCTGAACAGGCGCAGTTTGAAATCTTTCGGCCGGGCCTCGCACATGAGGGTGTCAAGCATGTCGTACTTGAGCATCTCGGGCAATGTGTCGACGACCCTTTTCACAGGCCTTATGAGAGAATCGACGAAAGCCACAAGGTCGGTGTCGGGATCGTAGATATTGTTGTTGCTTTCATCTTTTATGGCATACAGGCGATAAAGTGTATCGGCAAGGTAGGGGAGACAGAAATAGCCCCAGTCGTCGGTCTTGACGGCTGCATCGGGCCTGTGCAGGAACACCGCGGAGTCGGATAAATCCTTGTAGAGCAATACGGTGGCATCCTTCACGGGACGCAGGCTGTTGCAGTCCTGCACCACGCCGCTTATGAGCAGTGAATCAATGGTCTGTCCCGTCGAGAAAACATAGGTGTATCCGGGGAACAAGTTGCCCTCGTTGTTGTCGGCAAGTGCGTTGCTCAGGTTGAGAGTATATGTGGTATTGGAATCGAGCGGTTCTTCGAACTGGACTATGAGGAACTTGTCCCTGATCCTGGATTTGGGTGCCTTTGCCTGGGGTGGCGAAAGGAAAATGTTCTTCGGATTCTTGATGGTTACATATTCATCGAAGCGGAACACTATCTTGGTGCCGGTTACGGGAACGCCCACCGCCCCCGGAAGCGGATTGATATCAATGATGAGCGGAGGCAGTGTGTCCTTAAGGCCGCCGGTGGGGGCCTGCGTAGTGTTTGCGCAGGAATGTATGAAGATCATCGGGACAAACAGGGCCACCGAGACAAACAATGGTATGTATCGTTTTATCTGCATTATAAATCGCTGATCGCTACTTCTTCGATGCCGTTAATTTTCTTCAGTGCGCTTTCGATCTCGGAGGCGAGACCGGGACGGTTAATGCCGCGCAGGGTTATGCGCATGGCCACCTCTTCCGGTTTCTGCTTCAGAATATCTTCGGCGGCTTTCATATCTTCGGGAGCATTTGCCCTTATGTAGTCAAGCACCTTGCGGCGGGCGCTCCGCGTATACAGGAAACTGAGCCATGAAGTCTTGGGGCATGCATTCCTTGCCGTCAGGATTTCCACCTGGTCGCCCGCCTTGAGCTTATGTGAGAGGGGAGCGAGCTTCATGTTGACCTTTGCTGCGATGGCGCTGTTTCCCACATTGGTATGGATGCGGTAGGCGAAATCGAGGGCGGTGGAGCCTTTGGGTATGCTGCGCTGCTCGCCCTTGGGCGTAAACACCACAATTTCATTGGGCAGTATGTCGTCCTGGATAATGTCAAGCATCTCCAGGGAATTGATATCGCCGCTGCCCAGGATTTCCTGTATCTTTTCCAGCCAGTTGTCGACCTCCCGCCCGGCCTCGGACAGATACCCGTCATTCTTGTAGGACCAGTGAGCGGCGATACCTTTCTCGGCGATGTCATCCATCCTGCGCGAACGTATCTGCACCTCCACCCATATTCCGGCCTTGCTCATCAATGTGCAGTGCAGAGCTTCATAGCCGTTGCTTTTGGGCTGCTTGATCCAGTCACGCATGCGCGAAGGCTTGTCGGTGTACATCTGGGTGATGATGGAATA
>JAFZBM010000204.1 GCA_017561765.1 Bacteroidales bacterium
CTTGTACATCAGCTCCGGCTCCTCCATCTTCGGAATATAGACCACGACCTTCTTGCCGCGTCCTGCCATCCATCCGGCTTCCGTATGGGCGCTGCGGCCGCAAGGAAGAACAAGCACGCAGGCGTCTGCCCACTCCAGAGCGTCCAGATCGGCCTTGAACTGACGCTCGGCAAGCGGATGGCTCAACCCTTCGGCATACTGCTCAAACGTCCAATTCGGGGCGTTTTCGTCGATGTCGGTCCAATGGAACCCGTTCCCGCCGTGCGGCGGATTCCGGAAGTCATACACCTCATACCCCTGCTCGCGCAGACGTTTCACCACCTGCTCATAGTAAGGATTCCTCCAACTGGATGCAACGTAGATCTTGGGCATAGTTTGATTCAGACAGATGCAATGATGAATTTGACGGCCATATAAAGGAAGAAAGCACCGGCACCGATGACCAGGCCGCCCTTGCCCAACTTCCCGGGGTGCTTTTCATCGCCGCCGAAGATTGTCAGCACGAGAGCCAGTGCAGCGCATCCGCCAAATGCCCACCAATCGCTGTCCCGAAGGATGGCCAGCACGAAACCGCCGGCAACCAGCAGCAGGGCGATGAGAATTGCCCATCGATTGAAGCGGATCTGCTTCTTATTGCGTTCTTCCTCTATCATAATGCAAATATACGACATTTATGCCGATATGGGGAGAACCGGGTCGATGTGGGACAAAGAGGGTGGTCGCCGTGAGTGTTGTTTTCTATCGTTATTATCTCCTAAATTGTGGTTTCCGGGGCGATAATCACCCAAATAACCGACAAAACCCCCATATTTATGGGGTTGATTTATGTTTCTAAAAGGCCAAACTTTGTATTTGTAAAATGATGCAGGCAAATGGCAGACGAAATCACACCCGAAAAAGTGTCCCTTACCAGGAGGGAACTGGATGTCCTGCGGCTGCTGGCCAAAGGGTACACATCGACCAAGATTGCCGAGGAACTGGGCATCGGCCAGAGCACGGTAATGGACTTCCGGAGGAAGCTTCACAAGAAGATGAAGGTGAACCGGGTCGGCGAGTTGGTTTTCAAGGCCACGGAGCTGCATTTAATCTGATGACACTTATCAAACCATATCAACAATGAAAAAAGTATTGACTTTGTTGGCACTCCTGCTTTGTGCAGTCGGGTTCGCCCAGAATTACAAGGAAATCAAGGAGCCGGATCTGACCATCGGCCTGGGTGAAAGTTACACCTGGATCACCAAGTTTGCCGCTGGGGCGGAAGTCACTTTCGACACTCTGGATGACAATGACGATGATGTCCTGGAACTCAATGAGAATGGAAACAAGTGTGTCCTGAAGGGCGTTCATCTTGGGACTACCACAGCGGTGGCCATGTCCGGGAACACGCTGTATCACATGAAAGTGACCGTCGTTGCAAAGAGTTCCGTCAAGCCTGGTAGTGGAGAAGAGGAAGTCGGCGTGCCCTTCACCGGCAAGTATGAATACAATCCGCCCAAGGACCATTACTACATCCACACCGGCTCGATTATCTATGCTAAGATTGGCTCCGAACAGATAGAGAAGTGCTTGGACAAAAAAGGCGACATTGAATACTGGATGTATTACAATCTGGCCTCCCGCGAGTGCAAGCAGTATCTGGAAAAAGATGGCTTCGACCACGAGAAGGTGGACAATGAGCAGTTGGAGCCGGATGAGTGGAAAGCGAGGGAGAACCTGGCGCTGCTGGACACCTTTGCCGACAGCGAGTTCTGGAACAGCCTCAAGACCGACCCGGCAAGCAGCCTGAGCGAGTTCTATGTGGGCAATGAGACCGTGTGCGGCGTGAAATGTTGGGTCTTCGACACCGACGGGTACGGCGGCATCACCATGAAGTACTGGGTTGACCCGTCCAACGGCTGCTGCCTCAAGTATGAGGGCCGCGGCAACGGCGGCGCCGTGAAGAGCACCATGCAGGTCAAGACATACAATCTGAACTACCACGTCTGGACCTTCGATGTCTATGATTCTACCATTAAAAGATAATTCAAAACAGTTATAGCAATGAAAAAGACTACCTTAATCCTGTTGAGTGTCGCCACCATCCTGGCGATGACTGCCTGCGGCAGCAGAAAATCGAACAAAAATGCCAAGTCCGGGGACCAGTCCGAGCAGGCTACAGAAATGACCACCAAGGCCCAGGAGCCGGAAGACAAGTCGCTGGAGGGAACTAAGTGGAGATTCAACGACTCCTTTGATGACCTAACCAGTGTGGAATACCTGATGGAATTCAGCAAGGGTGGACAATGCGAATACACCATCCAGTATTTCAACCGCGCCGGAGGAAAGGAGAAAGCTGGCTCTGGCCATTATGTAGGGACCTACACATTTGACGGCAGAAACGGCGAGCTCGATCTTAAATGCACGGACAGCGGTGATTCGTTTGAAGACGGCCATATCCGCCTGCAGGACGAAAAGCACCTCCTCGTCAAATACGGCTCCTCAAAGACCCTCATCAAACAGTAATAAAACAGTTGCGATATGAAACGTATGATTCTCGGCATTCTTGCCATTTTCGCTTCGCTGAGTGCCAGCGCACAGGAGCCTTGGTACGCGAAGGATTTCTCCGTGTCTTATGTGAAATATGCCTACAGCGGCAACAATGCCCGCAATGAGAGCCTGGACAAGACCATCACCGTGTCCCGCAAGGGCAACGAACTCTATATCCACATGGAGTCCTTGATGGGGCCTACCGACGCCACCTATATCTTTGAGAACGGCCAGGTGTTCTACTACAAAGTTAACACCCGCAAGAAGGAGGCCTCCAAGTCCGTCAAGGGCGGCACATATGCCGATGCCACCAGCGCCCTAAAGGCACAAATGAAAAGGGATGAAGTGCTGGGTTCCCTGTTTCAGGAGTATCCCAAGCCCGACCCGAAGCAGGCCACAGTCAAGTTCCTTGGCCGTGACGCCTACGAGGTGACCCGCTCCAAGACGATTTCGGCCGGCAACGTCACCAGCACCAGTTCCAGTCATTTCGTGGTGGACAAGGAGACGGGCGCGGTCCTGAAATCCCGTACCGCCATGTCGGGCAGCTCCAGCAACTTCGACAAGGTGATGTTTGAGTGCCAGACATTCAACCCCACGACCCCTGATTATTCCAAGAATGTGACCTCGCTGGCGGGATATACCATCAAATAATCGTATCTTTGCATTGATGCGAAAGATAATCATTATATTGTGCCTCCTGCTTCCCGTTGTGGCCTTCGGCTACACGGACCACAGGGGGCGCAATTTGGATTCGCTGGAGCGGGTGGCAGCCAGATACACGCCGGACAAACTGGCCTCGGCATCCAAGGAAGAATTGGTCGATTATGCGATGCTGTGCCGTGAGTTGACCTGGGGGTATCTCCAAATTGATGCGACAAAGTGTGTCTATTACGGCAGGCAGGCTATCCGACTTGGTGAGCAATTGGGTGGAGACATGACGGTCTTCGATGCCTCCATCCTGGTTGGCCAGACGTTCTGGGCAAGGGAACAGTACGACAGCGCCAGGGTCTATTACAACAAAACCGCTGCTGCCCTGGCCAGTATGGAATCGGATAATCCGCCACGCAAGGAGAATGATTTGGATGCCAATCGTTCCCGGCTCTGGGGCACGATGGGCAACTTCTATGCGGTGCAGGATTCCATCGAGCTGGCTTCTTTCTACTACAACAAGGCAGCGGAAATCTTTGACAAATACGGAGATTACCAGCAGAACGCCATCCTGTACTACAACCTGGGAGAGATTCGGATGGATGCCGGTGACAAAAAGCAGGCGAAAGCCGACTACGACCGCTCCCTAACCGCAGCAAGACAGTCCGGGGATTCCCTGATGGTGGCAATAGCCATGAAGGGCCAGGGACGCTGGTACAAAGAGAACGGCCAGATGCGGAAAGCCCTGCAGTGCCTCAAAGAAGCCGAAGCCTATTACGCCAATCACCCTCAAGAAGAGGCTCAGAGTCGTTCCGAGACCTTGGACTATATGACTGCAAGTTATGATGCCCTAAACCGGAATATACGAAGTATTGCCATTTCGCTGGCACTCCTGCTGGCAGCTGCTATCATGGCTCTCTTGATAGCCATCCGCCTGAAAAAGACCAAGAAAGAACTCACAGCCACGGCAGAAGTGTTGGATGAGACTATCGAAGAGTTGAGGCCGGAAGAGGGCGCAGCATCCTCTCATAATATCCACCTGGCCAAGCGCGAGAAGGAAGTGGCCCGGCTCATTATGGACGGCAAGACCACCAAGGAAATCGCCTCCGAGATGGGCGTCAACGAACAGACGGTATTCTGGTACAGAAAACGTCTCTACGCCAAACTGAACGTCCATTCCGCCGTCCAGCTCGCCTCTGAGATGCAGAAGTTGGGGCTGGATCAATAGAACGACCCAAATCAAGATACCGTCGTCTTCTCATTGAGAGGGCGATGGTTTTCGTTACGAAGGGAAGAGAATGTCGATATAGGTCGATGTCAATGTCCTGGCCGATGGATACGTCTGCTTCGCAGCCGTTATAGGAGAAAGCGGTCACAGTCAGTTCGCTCCGCTGAAGCTCCGCTCACTCACTGTGGTTCCGTCCTCCGGGGCACAATGCGCCCCTTCGAACTTCACTTATGGCAGCTCCACTGCGAGACTGTTCCTTCCGCGCCAAGGCGCTCCAGTCACAGACTCGCGGTCGTTCCGCGCCCCGGCTCCGCCGGTTCCGTATGCGAGCGTCAGTACTTCAATTGAAGGTAGTACCAGTTCCAGGTCCGGTGCCAGAAAGCGGTCAGCCTGCGGCTGGTTTATCCCCACCCGGTCGCTGCACTCCCTCCCGCCCAATAAAAGGAAAGCGGTTGCGAGACTCTTGCCGGCCCCACGCAGCGGCTGCTTGCCGCTGCCCTTGCCATCGCACACCCGAAGCCGGCAAGAGACTCGCCCTGAGATCCCCCCTGACCCCCCAAGGGGAAGATAATCGGACGGGCTGCGTCCTGCCTCCGAATCGCCGTAAGCGCTTGAAATCCACAACATTAACATAATCCCATCGGTATTGTGAAACAAATCCCGACACCGTCCTACCTCGCTCCACCGTCACACAATCTACAAAGAAATAGGAACCACGTAAGTGCCTGAGTACCAGGGATTTGATTTCACAATACGGATTATGTTAAGTTGTTCTGGCAGAGGCACTTAGCACCGTTTCCCCTTTTCCCCGCCCGTCCGAGGCGGCGGAGGACAAGCAGCCCCCTTCAAGGGCCACCCGGGACCCGGCCCGTCAGGGGGCTGCGCACTTTGCGGAGCGCAAAGTGCCGGGCACGTTCACCGTCATCAAGATGCGAAGGTCCGGTACTCGCTTTCAGCGTCATTGCTGTGCGGGCAGTCCTCCGCCTTACGCAGCTCCGCTGCTGGGTCGGCCCGTCATCAAAAGCCAGCAGTCCGTCAAGCCGGCCAGCTCGCTTTTGAAGCCGTTCCTCCTCGGTACGGCTACGCCGTAGTCAAACCTGGCCGCTATTCCTCCAGGCCTTGCGTCATTTTTGCTCTGCGGGCGGTCCTCGCGTGCGTTCCGCATCGCTGCGGTCCGTCCTCGGCAAAAACGCCGCAAAGCCTTCCGGGCAGCCAGGATACAGCGCTGCC
>JAFZBM010000205.1 GCA_017561765.1 Bacteroidales bacterium
CCTTCCGTTTGCCACGATAGTTCTGACACGTGCTCAATATGAGTCCGGAGTGCACCCTCATGCTTCGCTGTTCGGAGACTACACCATGAAAGCCTATACTTGTGTCGGTGACGGACAGTATGAATATTCGGAATGGACTGCGTCTGTAAACGAATATGATTCCGACCAAACTAAAGCGAATTTGTCATGGCTTTCTAAGATTACAAGTCTGTACCAGTCTCGATTCGCTCCATCAGTGGATATTTACGGTGTTATTGCTGGAGACCGTAGTCGCATCCGTATCCCGCTTCCACAACGGACACCTTGCTTCTGGAGTGATGCCGACTCATATTGGTCGATGTTCCTATGGTCCGGCGAACTGATGGACGGACGCTTCACTTCAGATTCCGGAGTGGTGACATTTACCCTCCAGGGCGACGGATCATATAAAGCGGACAATCAGTTTGGAATTGCGTTTGAGCAGGGCTCATTTGGAATCGAGACCTATATTAGAGGTTATTATTATGGTCAAGCCAATTTTGCGACTGACGCTTATCCAATCTTATTGATTAAGCAGTAGTTTGTGCCAGCTGCAAATAATAACGCCGGGGGAACAGTCAATGCTCCTCCGGCGTTATTTTGATTAAAGGTCTGGAAACTAGTCTTCGTCCTTCTCCTGGGCCGCGTAGTCGGCGAGGAGCTTGGTCTGGACGTCACCGGGTACCGGCTGGTAGTCGGCGAATTCCATGGTGAAGGTGGCCGAACCTGCGGTGAGTGAACTCAGGGTGGTGGAGTAGCGGTAGAGCTCTGCCAGAGGCACGCGGGCCTTGAGGATGGCGAAGCCCTTGTCGGCGCCCATGTCACCGAGCATGCCGCGGCGGTTCTGGAGGTCGGACATGACGGCTCCCTGATACTCGCTCGGGGTCATTACTTCCACGTTGTAGATAGGCTCGAGAATCTTCGGACCAGCGTTGCGGAAAGCCTCGCGGAAGGCGTTGCGGCCGGCGATGATGAAAGCGATTTCCTTGGAGTCAACCGGGTGCATCTTGCCGTCGTAAACGAACACGCGGATGTCACGGGCGTAGGAACCGGTCAGAGGGCCTTCCACCATTCTTTCCTTGATACCCTTGAGGATGGCGGGCATGAAGCCGAGGTCGATGGCGCCGCCCACGACGCAGTTATAGAACTCCAGCTTGCCGCCCCATTCGAGTTCGGTGATGTCCTGGGTCTTGACATTGAGCTGGGTCTCCTTGCCGTTGATCATGAACTTGGTGTTGAGTTCACCCTCGGCAGGGCAGACGAGCAGGTGCACTTCGCCGAACTGGCCTGCACCGCCGGACTGCTTCTTGTGACGATACTGGGCGCTCGCAATCTTGGTGATTGTCTCGCGGTAAGGCACCTTGGGTGCGAAGAGCTCGACCTCAAGGCCGAATTCGTTGTTCAGACGCCATTTGACGATGTTGATGTGCTGCTCTCCGTTGCCGGAAAGTATGGTCTGGCGGAGTTCCTTGGAATACTCTACAACCACGGTAGGATCCTGGGAAGAAATCTTCTTGAGAGCGTCGCCGAGCTTCTGGTCGTCCTGCTGTACCTTGGCCTTGATGGCGCAGCGGTACTTGGGAGCGGGATACTGGATACGGTCGTACACAATATCGGAACCGGGAGTTGCGAGGGTGGTGCTGGACTTGCTGTTCTTGAGCTTGACGGCACATCCGAAATCACCTGCATGGAGGCTGGTGACGGGCTCTTTCTTGCTGCCGGCTACCGCATAGATGGCGGAGAAACGGTCCTTGCCTCCGGATACGGGATCCTCGAGATCCATGCCGGTGGTCAGGGTGCCGCTCATAACCTTGAAGTATGATACCTCGCCGAGGTGCTGCTCCACATCGTTCTTGTAAATGAAGATGGAGGTGGGGCCGTCTTCCTTGACAGCGGGTGCGGGGGCCACGTCCTTGATGAATTCAAGAAGACGCTTGACGCCGATATCCTTCTTGCTGCATACGCAGAAAACGGGATAGACTTCGCCGCTTACGATACCCTTGTTGAGGCCGCTGTGAATCTCCTCCTCGCTGAGGGTGCCTTCCTCGAAGTATTTTTCCATGAGGGCGTCGTCAAACTCGGCGGCCTTCTCGATGAGCTGCTCGCGGTATTCTTCGGCCTGGTCTGCGAACTCTGCGGGAATATCCAGCACGTCGCCGCCCTTGTAGTACTTCATGGTGAGCACGTCGATGACTCCGTCAAATGCGGCTCCTGCGGCGTTGGGGAACTGTACGTTCACTATCTTGCCGCCGAAGGTTTCCTTCATGGAATTCTGTACGTTATCCCAGTCGGCTTTGTCGGCGTCCAGCTGGTTGACTGCGATGATCATAGGAAGTTTCTGCTCTTCAGCCCTGCGCACGAAGCTCTCGGTGCCCACTTCCACGCCCTGCTGGGCATTGATGAGGAGCACGCCGCTCTCGCAAACGCGGAAAGCGGAATAGGCGCCGCCGATGAAGTCGTCGGAACCGGGTGCGTCGATAATGTTGATCTTGCTGCCCGCGAATTCGGAATAGAGCGGGGTGGCATAGATGGAACGCTGGTTGATTTTTTCAAGCTCGTGGCTGTCGGACAAGGTGTTCTTGTCCTCGATGGAGCCCATTCTGGAGATAACTTTGCCCTCGAAGAGCATGGCTTCCGCCAAAGTGGTCTTGCCGGACTTGGTTGCGCCGAGCAGGACTACGTTGCGGACCTCTTTGGTTTGGTATTCTTTCATTGTATCAGGTGTTGTTAATTATCAAAGTCTGCAAATCTAATAATTTTTACACCGATTACCAAAATAATCATCAAAGACCTGCTCTCCGGAGTATCCTAATTCTGCCATTAGCACTTCATCCATGTCGTCGGGGCACACTCCCAGACGCTTGCAAATTGCCTCGAAGCTCCCGTAGGAGCCCGTTTCCAGCAAAGCTTCGAATCTTTTGTAAATCATTTCTCTCATGTCTTTCATAATTTGTTTGTTGTTTTCACCCCTGCCGGAGGGATGCTGGATGCCAGGGAACTTCGCTTCGCTCATCCCTCCCACCGCTGACGCGGCGGGCCCCTCCCATTCACGTGGTCATGGGCGGCCGCGGTTCCTGGCATCCAGCATCCCTCCGGCAGGGCGCAAAATAACAGCGTTTTGTTTTGCAAAAGTGTGCAGATGTCTTGAATAATACAACATTTTGGCGGGGGTAAAAGCGGGGGTAAAAATCAGTTTTTGCGGATTTTTATGATTTTTGTCTGATTTTTATAGAAAAATGTCTATAAAATCGCTATGGTTTAAGCCGTTACGAACAACTAATTTTGCTGCGGAATCAACTATTATGGGTAAAGTCCAGGAATACGTCAAGACACTCCGCCAGCGGCAAGGCTATTCTCAAGACGAAATGGCCGATAAAATGGGTATTGAACGCTCGACTTACAGCAATTTCGAGCTTGGAAAGACCAATCTCTTCAGCCCCAACCTCGCAAAGGCAGCCCAGGTCCTGGGCGTTACCGAAGATGACATCCTGATCGGCGCATATGCCTCCCACGGCTATCTGTCCGAAGGCGGCCTCTCCGACCGCATCGACATGCTTTCCAACAAGGTGGACGCCATCGACGCCAGGCTTGAAACCCTGACCGGCATAGTCAACCTGCTTCTTCAGAAAATAGATCCCAGGAAGAAGTAAAGTCACGCTTTTTGCTTACCTTTGCAACTATGCCGACGATTATCAATCTGCGTAGCTGCATGGAGCCGGGACGACTTGAAGCCGGATGTGACGAAGCCGGTAGGGGACCTCTGGCCGGGCCGGTGTATGCCGCGGCGGTGATCCTTCCTCCTGATTTCCACCACCCCCTGCTCAATGACTCCAAGCAGATGAGCCGCAAGGCCCGCGAAACACTGCGTCCTGTCATCGAGAAGAAGGCTGTGGCATGGGCTGTGGTGGCTGTGGAAGCGGAAGAGATCGACCGGATCAACATACTTAACGCCAGCATCACCGGCATGCAGAGGGCCGTCCGCGCATTAAGCGTCAAACCGGAGTTCCTGCTGATTGACGGCAACCGTTTCAAACCCTTCGACGGCATCCCTTTTGCAACCGTTGTGCACGGCGACGCCACCTACGCCAGCATTGCAGCCGCCTCCGTGCTGGCCAAAACATGGCGCGACGCCCGCATGGAGGAACTTGCCCGTCAGTATCCCGGCTACGGTTGGGAACATAACGCCGGCTATCCCACTGCGGAACACATAGAAGCCATAAAGCGCCTCGGTCTCACGCCCGAACACCGCCGTAGCTTCCACCCGAAAGAACTTGAACCAACATTGTTTTAGAATATGAAAAGAATCCTTACCGCGCTGCTTTGCGCAACCATGCTCCTGCCCGCCACCCTCAGGGCTGACGAGGGCATGTGGCTTCTGCCCCTGCTTGAAAAAATGAATGCCGACGCGCTCCGCAACCTTGGCTCGCGCCTTACTCCCGAGCAGATTTACAGTGTCAACCATTCGTCCATCAAGGATGCCATCGTGCAGTTCGGAGGCGGATGCACCGGCGAAATAATCTCCGGAAGCGGCTTGCTGGTGACCAACCATCACTGCGGCTACGGCAGCATCCAGGGCCTCTCGTCCACCGAGCACAATTATCTGGAAGACGGATACTGGGCTTCGAGCCGCGAGGAGGAACTCCCCGTTCCCGGCCTTACAGTGCGTTTCCTGCAGAGCATGACGGATGTCACCGACACCCTAGCCGCAGGTGCATCCCGCCAGAAGCTCATTCTCGACGCCCAGAAAGCCAACCCCAACTGCCAGGTGCGCATCACGAGTTTTTACAACGAGAACGTTTTTTATCTGATAGTGTCCAAAATCTATCGTGACGTACGCTTCGTGGGCGCTCCCCCCGCATCGTCCGGCAAATTCGGCGGCGACACCGACAACTGGATGTGGCCCCGTCATACCTGCGACTTCTCGATGTTCCGCGTGTATGCGGGCCCCGACAACGAGCCTGCCGACTATTCTCCCGACAACGTGCCCATGGTGCCCCGTCAGTTCCTTGGAGTATCGCTCAAGGGTGTGCAGGAAGGCGATTTTGCCATGATTATGGGCTATCCCGGCAGTACCCAGCGTTTCCAGACTTCCGCCCAGCTGGAGGAGATGCTCGAGTCCAACAACATCCGCATCGCCGCCCGCGGAGTGCGCCAGGACATACTCTGGAAAGCCATGCGTGCAGATGAGAAAGTCGGCCTGCAGTACGCCAGCAAATATTCGGGATCGTCCAACGGCTGGAAGAAGTGGATAGGGGAGAAAGAGGCTTTCGAGGCCCTCGAAATTATCCCCCGGCAGAAGCAGAAAGAGAAGGATCTCGAAGCATGGATCAATGCCGATCCCGCCCGCAAAGAGGCCTGGGGCGGCGCTGTGGACAAGATTGCCCGGTGTGTTGCCGACTCCAAGGCTCCCACCGAGTACGCCACCCTGCTGAGCGAAAGCCTCGGCCGCATAGAGCTGCTTGGCTTCGCTTCCACCCTTGACCGTTCGCTGACCATGGCCAGGGAGGCAGCGGAGAAAAACCCTGAAGGAGTGAATGTCCAGGAAGCCGTTGACAAGGCGCTTGACATGCTCCGCGACGCTTACAAGGACTACAACGCGGACGTTGACCGCAATGTTGCGGTGGCCATGATCGATTTCTACAAGCAGAATCTCAACGGCGAACCCCTCAAGATAGACGGCAAGGATATCTGCAAGACCGACACCAAACGTCTGGTTGACAATCTGTTCAAGAAGAGCATCTTCACTTCCGAAGAGAAACTCCTGTCCAAGCCCATTACCTCCAAATTGCTCGATTCCGACCCTGCGGTACGTTTCTCACGCGCCCTGATCGAAGTCCTCATGCCTCTCCGCGGCCAGCTGATGAACGGCCAGAAATCGCTCTCCGAGGCCACCAAAGCCTATGCCGCCAGCCTCCTGGAGTGGAAGAAGGACGAGCCTTCCTATCCTGACGCCAACATGACGTGCCGTCTCACTTACGGCACAGTCAAGAGCTACGAACCGAAGGACGGCGTGCTTTACAAGTACTACACGACGCTTCTGGGCGTGATGCAGAAGGAAGATCCGGACAATTATGAGTTCCGCGTGCCCGAGCGACTAAAGGAGATCTACCGCAACAAGGACTACGGCCAGTACGCCAATGCCGACGGCGAACTCGTGACCTGTTTCCTCACCAATCTCGATATTACCGGCGGCAATTCCGGCAGTCCTGTGATGGATGCCGACGGCAACCTGATCGGCCTTGCCTTCGACGGCAACTGGGAAGCGATGAGC
>JAFZBM010000002.1 GCA_017561765.1 Bacteroidales bacterium
CAAGCTTGCTTGGCACGCCCATCATCTGCGCCGCATTGAAAGCCGCCATGCCCTGCTCATAAGGGATGCGGTAATCCATCATCCCGTGGATGCAAAGTATGGGAGTATGCCATTTGGTAACCATCGACATGGGCGAGCTGGCATAATGCCGGCGGGCTTTAGGCGTGGAAGCATAAGGAGCTCCCGCCTGCTGCATGCCACCGAAAGTGACGCCGTCGCCGGCAGGGCCCTGCTTACCGTCTTCATACGCATATTCCGTCAGACCGCCGTTATCCCAGTTGGCGAACCACATTTCCTCTGTGGTAAACCAAAGCTGTTCTTCGTTGAAAATACCGGCGTGAGCTATAAAGCAGTCGTACAAATCGCCGTGGAGCCCTTCCAGCATGTATGCGGAATAGCCGCCGTAGGACGCACCAACGCAGGCAAGCTTGCCGACGTAAAGCTGCCCCTTGATATAACGGCCCGCGCTGAGATAGTCCTGCATATTGAGGCCCGGATAGTCGCCGCTGATCTGCTCCTTCCATTCCTGGCCGAAGGCGGTGGTGCCGCGCCTGTTGGGCATTATCACCACATAGCCCTGCTGGGCCATCAGCCGGTAGCACCACCTGTAGCTCCAGTCCTGGGAATTAGTCCCCTGAGGGCCGCCCAGCACTATCTCTATCGCCGGATAGACCTTTGACGGGTCGAACTTGGGAGGGTACATCACCCAGCACTGCATCTGCTTGCCGTCCACTGTGGGCACGTATACGCTCTCGGTGCTCACATCGTCCAGAGCGTCAAAGATGAAGCCGTTGACGGAAGTAATGGGAGTATAGCTCTGAGCATCGACATCGACCGCCACAAGTTCAAGAGGGAAATGCAGTGAATAGTAGCTCGTCAGCAGACGGCCGTCCTTGAAACCGAAGGGAGTGAAAAAATCACAGGGCCAGTCGGCGGGGGTCAGACGGGTGAGCTCGTCCTGCAGGGAGACTTTGAAGATGGCCTGTACGCCGTCGATGAGGGCGTTGAAATAAAGATTGCCGTCGTGCCACACGAGGCCGGAAGCGTCGCGGTCAAGGGTCCCGGCCAGCCTGCGGATTTCCAGCGTCTCCACATCGCAGACCATAATCCGCTGTGCGTCAGCTTCATAGCCGTCACGCTCCATGCTTATCCAGGCAAGATTCCTGCCGTCGGGACTCCAAACCGGGTCGGTATCGTAGCCTCCGTCGGTCTTTACGCCTTTCGTAGTGCCGTCGGAAGTGTCGTAGATGTAGATGCCGGTATTGGTGCTGAAAGCGTACTGCTTGCCGGTGAGCTTGCGGCACGAATAGGCGATGAAACGTCCGTCCGGACTCCAGTCCAGCTGCTCGGCGCCGCCGAAAGGCTCGGTGGGCAGTTCATACGGTTCCTCTCCGAGAATATCGACAGAATTGTCCGGAGTAATCATGCTTTCCAGCGAAGCCACGTAGCTGCGGGGCGTCTCGGTCACCCAGTGATCCCAATGCCTGTACATGAGGTCCTCGGTTGCATACGCACTTGCCTTGTCGAGGGCCGGGTCGGAATCCGCCGGCTGCTGCAACTTCGCGTTCTTTATTGTGCTGATATATAGCACCTTACTCTGGTCGGGCGACAGCTTGAACTCGCTGATCCCGGAAGGCACGTCGCTGAGTTTCACCTTCTTGCCGAGCTTGTTGCCTGTCAGCGGGGCTTTCCAAATCTGCCCTCCCTGAATGAAGAATATCCATTTGCCGTCAAGCGACCAGCGTGCGTTGGAAACGCTCTTTGCATAGCGGGTAAGCTGCACCGCATCGCCGCCGTCAGGGCTGCAGAGCCACAGGTTGCGGCAGCTCCGGTTGGCCTGGATATCATTCCAGGACACGCCGTACAATATCCGGCTTCCGTCGGGGCTCAACTGGGGGTCGCTCAGGCGGCCCAGCGAAAGCAGTACTTCCGGAGTCATTACCCCGTTTTCAATTTTGATGTCGGACGGACCGATATACCCCGTCCCCTCATCCGTTTTATTACAACTCATAAGTAGCACAAGTGCCAGAAGGCATGCTGAACATTTTCTCATATTCATTGATTTTCAACAATATACACTTAACGGCTGCCGCCTCCGTGACCGCCTCCGGAGAAACCTCCGCCACCTCCGTAGGATGAATGCCCGCCAAAGCCGCCCGAAGACCTGCCGCCGCCGGAATAAGAGCCTCCCGAATAAGAGGGAGTGGTGGCAGATATGTAGGCGCTCCTGGTTATGCGGCCGAAGGAATCGGAGAAAACCACAACGGAAGTAAGGTCGGATACGGGCATCTTTATATAGTTCTGCAGGTTGGGGGCCATGGTCTTCATCTCCGCGGCCACCTTGTCGGCAATGCCGAACACGGACGCCATGACCAGATAGTCGCCCCACAACGCCACTTCCACGGAATAACGCTCATTGACCAGTGTGAAATCACGGAGGAACTGCCTGAAACCCAGCGCATCCATGGCGGCACGCTTGCCTTTATCGTTCAACTGCAGGGATTCGTAGGAACTCCGGCCACCAATCATGTTGGCGGCGCTGAAGCTGTCGGTAACCTCTCTCTTGATAGCTGAAACGAAAGACTTGACCTTGGATTCGTGCGAATTCGCCCATATCTTGAACTCCTGTTCCTGGAGAATGCCGTCCTGTCCGGACGCCTGGTCAAGTATGCTCAGCAGATGCCTCTCGGCGGTATCCATGTAATCAATGGAGGCGTTCTCGTCAAAATAAAACTCCCTTTTCCCGTTAACGTCGGTGCGCATTTCTATGACACGGTGCATGATCATGCGGAGGATCATGGCGGACACAACCGTATAGCTTCCGCTGTCGTAGCCCTTTACGTGCGACGCAATATAATAGGTCCTGAAAATGTCGCCGTTGAAAGGAAGGTCGCGCACCCAGTCAAAGCTGCTTGGAAGACGCTTGACGCCGAAAATATCCTTGATGCGCTTGCGGCCGCCGGAGATCCCCATTGACTTAAAGAACGACTTGATCGGTCGCCAGACAAACAGCCACAGCATTCCAAGGACCATAAGGAAACCCAGAAGAGAATAATACCAGGGATCATCGTTTTCATCCGGGTAGAAACTCCCCTCCTGCGCCTTCTTCAACACTTCTTCGAAATCTTTCTCCCTGACGCTTTCGGAATTGAATATTCCTTTGTCGAAGCGGAGCAGCAGAATCATCGAACTGTCATAGATAAATGACTTTGTCGATTTCGCCAGCACCGTCCCGTCTTCCTGCCAGTTTATCGTACCCTCATAACCGAATGCCCATATACGGGAGTTCTCCTCGCCGAGGGCTACCGGAGCGGAAAGGGTCAGGGAGGCGTGAGCGGGAGGCGAAGAAAGCTCGTCGCTGATAAACTGCATATGCAGCATGTCATAGTCGTTCAGGGACTTGACTGCATTGGTCATGTCGTAGCTTACGGTGAACACATGAGGCCCGTAACTTCCTACGCCCCAGCAGATCTCGTAGCCGGACCCGGTGGAATGAAGGCCGCACTGCCCCGCTTTCTGGGCAAGGCTTCGGTCGACATCCCAGCTGCCGGTATTCCTGAATTCAGTTCCGGTCTCGTCATGAACGGCGAGGTTCTGTATTTTGATATCGCCGAGATTTTCCCGGACCAGATACCATTCTGTTCCCGACGCCACCACCACGTCCCATATTTCTACAATGCGGGCGGTACCATCTTCTGAAAGGCTGACGTGTATGTTTACGTCATTGACTTTCGGTTCGTAGGCATAAAGGCAGAAAGCCGGCAATAGTGCCAGCAATATCAGGAACAGTTTCTTCATAGGGTGAGCCCGTCAGATTTTGAGCGAAGGCATGTCCTTCTTGCCGCTGTCCTCCTTGAGATACTGTTTCTCCGCGAAGTGGAAAATGGCTGCCACTATGCTGTCGGGAATCTGGCGGACCATGCGGTTGTAGCGCGTGACGGTATCGTTGTATGTCATGCGGCTCATACGGACCTGGTTCTCATAAGTATTGACGGAATCCATCGTCTTGTTGTACATGGAATCGGCCTTGAGGGCGGGATACTGCTCCGAAATCGCCCTGACCTGCACCAGAGCCTTCTGCAACAGGTCTTCCTGCGCCTGAGCCTGCTCCGCAGTACTGTTGGAATCAATACCGGTGCGGGCGGCAATCACGTCCCTCAAGGTGTTGTACTCATGCTCGTTGTACGACTTGATGAGTTCCACCAGGGCGGTGAGGGCGTCCCAGCGGCTGGACTGCTGAACACCGATCTGGCTCATGGCATTCTTGGTAAGTTCCTCTGCGTTGACAAACTTGCGCTGTACGGAAATAATCCAAAGCACCAGAAGCACAACGACGGCGATGATGATAATGGCTGTAATCATAACACTATAAAATTTTTGCAATATAAGAATTTTCTACGAGATATTACTATAGTCTTTGATGTCATACTTGTCTTTCCGCAGCTCGTGCACCAGCGGAGCGTTCTCCGGGTTCTGCAGGGAAGGATCGTCATCCAGTACGCCCTGGGCGCAGTGGCGGGCCTCTTCCAGCAGCAGCCCGTCCCTGGCGAGAGATGCTATGTTGAGCGATACCGGCAGGCCGCTCTGCTGCGTACCCTCCAGGTCGCCGGGTCCGCGCATCTTCATATCCTGCTCCGCTATTTCGAACCCGTCGTCGGTGGAGCACATAAGCTGCAGGCGCTGTAGGGCGTCGGCACCCGTCTTCGGGTCCTTGACCAGAATGCAGTAGGACTTCTCAGCTCCCCTTCCCACGCGGCCGCGGAGCTGGTGAAGCTGGCTCAGTCCGAAACGCTGGGCGCTGCGTATCACCATGACGCTCGCATTGGGCACGTCCACGCCGACTTCAATAACGGTAGTGGACACCAGGATGTTGGCTCGGCCTTCAGCAAATGCCTTCATATTGAACGACTTGTCCTCGTTGGACTGCTGCCCGTGCACTATCGCGACCTTGTATCCTTCCTCCAGGGGGAAAGCCTTCAGAATCTCCTCGTAGCCCTGCTCCACATTGCTTATATCCTCCATCTTCTCGTTAATGAAAATCATGGGATACACCACAAAGGCCTGGCGGCCGAGTGCGATCTGTTCCCTCATGAAGCGGTACATGGCCGGCAGGCGGTTCTGTCCTATGAGCATGGTCTGCACCTTCTTGCGCCCGGGAGGCATCTCGTCTATCACGGAAACGTCCAGGTCGCCGTACAGAGTCATGGCGAGAGTGCGCGGTATGGGGGTGGCCGTCATGACCAGTATGTGCGGAGGCATACCTTCCGCGCCCTTGGACCAGAGAGCGGCACGCTGCCCCACCCCGAAACGGTGCTGCTCGTCTATCACGGCCAGGCCCAG
Source organism: Bacteroidales bacterium (assembly GCA_017561765.1). Lineage (GTDB taxonomy): Bacteria > Bacteroidota > Bacteroidia > Bacteroidales > UBA932 > Cryptobacteroides. Next base: position 5,341 of record JAFZBM010000002.1, read on the forward strand.
GGCCTTGTACCGCACAGGATCTTCAATAAGAGCGTGGGTGCCCACGACTATGTTCAATGTGCCGTCGGCAAGTCCCTCCAGAAGCGGCTTGCGCTCCTTGCGCGTGGTGCTGCCCGTGAGCAGGGCGCATCTGACCCCCGTCGGCGCAAGATATTTACTGATATTGGCAAAATGCTGGCGGGCAAGCACTTCCGTAGGCGCCATGATACAGGCCTGGTAGCCGTTTCCTACGGCAATAAGGCAGCTGAGCACCGCCACCATGGTCTTGCCCGAACCCACGTCCCCCTGCAGCAGACGGTTCATCTGTGAACCGCCCGCCAGATCCGACCGTATCTCCTTTATCACCCTCTGCTGGGCTCCTGTCAATGAATACGGGAGAGAATTGTAGCATGCGTGGAACGGAGTGCCGACGTGAGGCATAGGGATTCCGTTCTCCGCCCTGCTGCGGATGTAGCGCTGTTTCAGGAGACTCAGCTGCAAGAAAAAGAGTTCGTCGAACTTGAGCCTGCGGGTTGCAAGCTCCAGCGCCTTCATATCATCCGGAAAATGCACGTTCTTAATGGCGTAGTTAAGGGGACAGAGCCCGTGCATGCGCCTTATCTTTTCGGGAAGGTTTTCCTGCACCTCGTTAAGGCACAGGGCGAGGGCGGCGCTCTGCAGTTTGCACATCACCTTACCCGTAATTCCGCCCGACTTGAGTTTTTCGGTGCTTGGATAAACTCCGGTCAGCACGCCTCGCGACGACGGGCTGTCCTGGGGAGCATCTATCTCGGGGTGAACTATGTTTATGCGTCCGTTGAACAACTGTGGCTTGCCGAAGAAGATGAACTCCCGGCCGGGTTCCAGCTTGTCCCAGGTCCATTTGACGCCCTTGAAAAACACTATCTCCATACTTCCGCTGCCATCTTCAACCATCACGCTCAGATGCTTGATGTTTATGAGGTTGCGGCTGACCACACGGGCCTTGATCTGCACATAAGCAACATCGGGGCTCACGGAGGCTATGGGGACGATGGTACTGCGGTCAATATAGCGGAAAGGATAGAAGTGTATCAGGTCGTCCAGGGTGTTGATACCCAGCTCCCTTTTAAGGAGCGCGGCCCGCCTTGGCCCCACGCCGGGAAGGAACTGTATGTCATTTTTTAATTCACCCATACAACAAAGATAATTTTTTTTCCTTGACTTTCATTATATTTGAAGCATGAAAGCATTTTTGTCCGTTTTATCCCTGGCTGCGCTGTCCGCCGCGGTGTTCATTTCCTGTAACAAGGAAACGGCGACGGCCCCCGGGGACGTACCTGTTTCCGGAACCGGGATGCTTGCCAAAGAATTCAGCGCAGGCACCCCATCCACACGCGCCACACTCAAGGATTTCCCCCTGGTAGAATGGCAGAACACCGACGCAATAGCCATCTGGGACGGCTTCAGTTCCTGTATTTTCACCGTCAAGGCAGGTACCAACCAGGGTACCACCGCCACGTTCGAAGGCTCGGTGGCGGAAGAGGCTACATCTTTCCACGCACTCTTCCCCGCCTCTGCATTCAACGCCTTTGACGGTCAGAGTTTCACCGCTACCCTGGCCTCCGTCCAGACCGTATCCCCCGGTGCCTGCAACGCCGCCGGAGCCACTTTGGCGGTTGGCAGCATCGAGAGCGGCAACCACATTTCGTTCAAGAACGCCGTGGGCCTGTTAAAAATCACCATCGGCAGTGAGTTCGACTCACAGATCCACTCCGTCACCCTGAGCGGCAAGAACGGAGAGGCGGTAGCTGGCAAGGCGGTGTTCAACTGCTCCACAGGACAGTTGGAAAGAGTAGTTTCCGCCCAAAGCAGCGTCACGATAGACGCGGGTACCGGCCGCTGCTTCACTTCCGGCGACTATTACATAGCCGTGCTTCCGGTATCGTTCAACAATGGTTTTGAACTCAGTTTCAAGAACTTGAGCGGAACGGCCAAAGAAGTGTCGACTTCAAAGTCAATGACAGTTCCCCGCGGCGGCGGATATGCTCTCGGCAATGTTACCGCTGGCATAGGCGAATTCAGCAACCTGATCTGCACGGCCGACGAACTTATGGAATGGAACGCCAACGCCGTATTCGGTCCGGGCGAGGTTTACAAACTCGGCGCCGACATAGACATGAGCGGCAAGGAATGGACGCCGCGCTCCGACTTCCAGGGAACTTTCGACGGACAGGGGCACAAAATTTACAATTTCCAGGTCACCACATCCGAATACACCGGTTTCATACGTACCACCAAGGACGGCGGCACGGCATGCATCAAGAATTTGATTATAGGTTCAAAGGACGGCACCACCTGGGACGGCGTGAGCAAAATAGTGCACTCTTCATCGTCCAACAACTACACCTGGTATTACGCCGGAGTGGTTGCCAAAACCATGGGACAGACCAATCTGGAGAACATCATCAACTTCGCCTCCGTTGAAGTTGCCGAAGGCTCCACGGGCAAAACCCGTATTGCAGGTATCTGCGGCAACATCGCCTCTACGGGCACTATAAAAAACTGTATAAACTACGGTTCGATTACCAACAACGCGTCCGTGACCGGAGTCGAATCTTCAAGCAGCAGCACCTTGCAGCCCAGCTCCATGGCCGGCATAGCCGCCCAGTGCGACAAGGCAGCCACATACGACGGATGCATCAACTACGGCACCATCACTAATTCCAACCCCGGAGTATTCAGGATTGGAGGAATAGTGGGCAACACCAGTTACGCCTACATGATAAAAGACTGCAAGAACTACGGAGAAATCAAGCTCAATGCTACTTGTTCCAGCGCTAATTCCTATATCGGAGGCATTCTGGGCTACGGCAATGGCATTAACGTAAAGAACTGCACCAATTACGCATCCTTCAACTGGAATACTTTCAACAACACCACCTTTGGCGGCGGCGTCTTCGCATACATAGGTTCCGGCTCAGCCGAGGGCTGCGTCAATGAAGGCACGCTTACCGTAGGCAAGGGCGGCACATATGCCAACTGGAGCAGTTTCGGAGGCGTTGCAGCATCAATCTACACCAACACCACGATGAGCGGCTGCACCAATAAAGGAAAGGTCAGCGTGTACTTCGAACAGACAGTCCGCGTCGGAGGCTTGTGCGGAACCCTCAACAACGGCTGCACGCTCAAGGATTCCGTCAACGACGCCGAAGTGAGCTGCGATGTAGAAGTGGAAAACAGCCGCTGGGTTTGCACAGGCGGCGTATGCGCTTTCCAGGAAAAAGGCAGCGGCAACGTCATCCAGGGCTGCACCAACAACAAAGCCGTCACCCTGACCGGCAACTATACGCCTACTTCCGGCACCGTTCACGCTATCGGCGCCAATGCTGGCGGCATTCTCGGTTACGGATGCCTGAGCCTGACTGTCAAAGACAATGTAAACAAGGGCTCCGTAAGCGCAACCAATGAATCCACGACAGGCTTCAATGCCGGCGGAATCATCGGCCAGGCTGCCATTGGCGCCGGAATCACATCGTCCGGCAATGAAAATGAAGCCGCAGTCAGCGCCTCCACATCGGACAATGTCAATCCCTGCGCAGGTGGTGTCATAGGACGTGCCACTGTGGAATCATACTCTGCCAACACCGACAAAAACACGGGCGCAGTAAGCTGCGGCAATCCCGCCAACGCGGGCTCGGTAGCAGGATTCTCCGCCGCCACCCTGACCAATTGCGGCGCGGGCGGCTCTGTTTGCGGAGTAACTCTCGACTCAAGCAATTTCACATCATACGTGCAAGGTTCGGCCAGCACCGGCACTCACAGCGGTTCAACCTTTTACAGTAAATGATTATGAAAAAGTTATTCATATACACTATCCTGCTGCTGGCCGCCGCTGCCTGCACCGGAAAGATTAACCCTGAAGAAAAGCCTGCGGAGGGAAAACTGGTAAGCGTAACTTTGAAGGCAGGTAACGAGCAGCTGGCAAAGGCCGTGCTTAACTTCCCCGAAGTTGCCTGGGAAACATCCGACCATGTAGCAGTCTTCGACGGCTTCGAAAAGCGCGATTTCAGCGTAGCATCCTGTGAAGGCCGCACTGCCGAACTGACAGGCAGCATCTCCGATGCGGCGACTACCCTGCTTGCCGTATTCCCTTACGGTGCAGCGGCCGGCGAACAGGACGGCAAGCTTAGCGTCACTGTTCCGGAAACACAGCAGCTCACCGGCAGCGCCTGCGCCGACCCTGCCGCCCTGGTGGCGGTTGCATCGGCAGCCCGCGGAGAGAACCTCCAGTTCAAGAATGTCTGCGGTCTTATTAAAGTCACCGTCGACAGGGACGATATCAGCGAGATTGTTCTGCTTGCAGCCAACAACGAGGCTATTGCCGGCACGGCATTGATAGACCCGTCTACCGGAGCCCTATCCGAAGTTACATCTCCCCAATCGCGCATTACTCTCAAACCCGCCGGGAGCGCCTTCGCGCAGGGTGATTACTACATCCCCGTCCTGCCGGGCAAGATAAGCGCAGGGTTCAAGCTCAGCGCCGTCGCATCGGGCGGAATCAACGGAATGAGGGAAACCACTTCCGAGAACACAGTTCCCCGCAACGGAGTGATTACGAACGTGAAACTCAGCGACATAAACTGGACGGAAGAGATTCTCACCCTCGCCCAGCTCAAGGCATGGGCGGCCAAGGGCAACGCCAGCGGCACGCTCGGAGCCGATATCACCATCGATTCCGGATGGGCTCCCGCCGCCCTCAACGGCGCAAGCCTCTACGGCAACGGCCACAAGATTTCCGGCTTTGTCAAGGATAACAAGAGCTCCGGGGCCTTCGGACTGTTCAGCACCGTAGAAAACTGCAGCTTCGAGGATATCGTCCTGAGCGGATTCAACCTTACCAGCACCGACCAGTTCCTGGGAGGCCTGGCCGGAAGCGCCAAGTCTTCTACCTTTAAGAACTGCTCCTTCGACGGCAAACTTCAGTGCACCGCCAAGATTACCTGGAGCGGCCGCGGCACTGTAACTAACGACGCCAACAACTTCGGCGTCACAGGCGGCCTGGTTGGTCTGGCAGAAAGCTGCAGCTTCGACGGCTGCACCTACAGCGGAGTACTAGCCTCGTTCGGAAAGTGTACAGGAGGCATCTGCGGCTACACCCGCGATACCGAGATCAAGAACTGCTCAACAGTCATAGGCTGCGAAGTATATTGTTACTACCATTGCGCCGGACTCATCACCGGAGCGGTCACTGGCGATTCCACAATCGAGGACTGCAGCGCCGAAGGTTTCGTGGGCTGCCTCGGATGGTTCACCGGCGGCATCGTGGGATGGTTCGAGAACGGACTCGTCAAGCACTGTGTCGTGGGGAGCCACTCCTACATAAGCAGTACCCAGTACGATGTGGGCGGCATTGCCGGTCATATGCAGGCGGCAAGCGGCGGCAAGGCCGTAGTGGACCGCTGTACTGTTTATGCCAACGTCCAGGGTCAGTACGACGTGGGCGGCATAGTCGGCTACACATGCGAAAAAGCCACGGGCACGCTTGCGGTCACCAACTGCGCTTATCTGGGCGGAGACATCTATGCGACCGGCATCAATTCCAACTACTATTCTCTGGCAGGCGGACTCTGCGGATGGAACCAGAACACCACTGGAACCGTCATATTCGAGAATAACGTAGCACGTCCCGGCCTTATCAAGACTTCCTACACCCGCGAGAAACGCGTAACTCCCGATACTTCCACCTACAAGACAATCGGCGGAGTGGCAGGCCTTCTGGGATTCAGCAACGGAGACGCAAAGACAAGTCTCTCCAACTGCTACACATCCATCACCAAGCCGGAAATACTGGTTTCCTATAAGAGCATAGACGCCTACTCCAGCGTGTTCCAGTATTGGGGAGCATTCTACGGCAAGACCAATACCGCACTTCAGTACGGCGCCGACAACTACCGCGACGCAGACATTCAGTCCGGGAAGGGCACTCCGGCATCCACGGCGGGAGAAAAAGGCCTTACCGTCAAACAGATGACTGACGGCACCCTGCTGGGGTTGCTTAACGCCAACATTTCCAAATGTACGGCGGCTGGAGTCGAAGCTGAATCCTGGATTGCCGGTGAATTAGGTTACCCTGTTCCGGCCAGCGTGATTGCCGATCCCCATCCACGCCAGAGCGAAACCAAACGGGTGAGCGTCTGCGGAGACTCCATCTCCACGTTCAGCGGTTACATTCCGGCAGCATACGCCTACCACTACCCGTGCGCCGAGACAGGCCACAGCTATTGCGAGTGCGTCCGCAACGTCAGCCAGACTTATTGGTACCAGGTCATATACGACCATATGCAGAATGCCAGGCTGGACCTCAACATGTCCTACTCCGGCTCCGCAGTAGCCCGCAGCACCAATGAGGCAAAGAAAGATCAGCACTGGTATACCCAGTGTTACACCCAGCGCTACCTGCGCCAGGGTGGCATAGGCAATCCCGATGTCATCCTGCTCCACGGCGGCACCAACGACTGGGCCCACAACGACAACCGCCTCTATCCCGGTTCCGCAATGTGCAAGACAGCAACACCTCCTACGGATGACGACATGGAGATCATGTTCGCGACCGCCGACGCAGCTACTACCCGCGAGGAAATCGAGGCTCTTGACGATACCACTTTCTGCACCGCATACATCAAACTTGTCAAGCTCTGGATGCAGCAGTATCCCGGCGTCAAGATTGTGTGCATAATCGGCGACTATCTCTCCGAGGGCGTAGAACAAAGCATACTCAAGATAGCTGCGCACTACGGGGCCAAGAGCGTGGACCTGCTGCAGGTAAACGGATTCAACGACCAGACCTACATGCCCAAGCACGACTATAACGGCAGCTCGGGCTGCCATCCGGGGGTCAAGGCAATGAGTTTTATAGCCAACAAGATTTACACGGAACTGGGGCCGTGGATGGAGACAGGTTCTTTCAACAAGACCGTCGAATCCGACTTCGAACAGTTCAACATGCTGGACAATTTCCAGATGTAGTTACTTCATCATCACCAGTGCCGGCGCTTTGCCTTCTTCGAGCAACGCCTTCATGCGTTTCATTGCGCCGGCACTGCGGGTGAAGAACATTTTGTATCCCTCGCAAAGGGCGTTCAGGCCCGTCTGGCCGGTATCGGTCACATTGAAACGGTGCTTGGGGCAGCCTCCGTGGCACAATGGCCATACCTCGCAGCGCAGGCATTTGCGGGGCAGCGAGTTGCGCTTGTCAATCCCGAATTTAACCTGTGCGGGCGACTGCATCATATCGCCCAGGCTGTCTTTGTAAATGTTTCCAAGCAGATATTTGGGATAAACGAAGTGATCGCAGCAATAGACGTCGCCGTTGTGCTCCACCACGGCGTTGCCTCCGCAGGTTTCGGCAAAACTGCAGGTCCCCGGCATCACTCCGCACCAGTTGGCAAGAGTACAGTCGAAGAAATTGACGAAGGTGCGCCCCACATCGTGATGTACCCAGTAATCGAAAATGTCGCACAGGAACTTGCCGAAACCTACCGGGCTTACCGACCAGGGAGCGAGCACGGCGCCTTCTTCCGAGGGTTCCACAATATGGGGACGGGCATGCTTGTCGGGCTTGCCGTTGCGGACGGGATATACCACATGTTCCACCACCGGCGAGAACTGTATGAAGTCGCTTCCCAGCCCCTTCAGATACTGATAAATCTGCAGTCCCCTGCCTTCGGAAGCGCTGTTGATGGTGGCCATCAGATTGTACTGGGCGCCGGCCGCATAGAGTTTCTTGAGGCCCTCGACGACTTTGGCGTGGGTCGGGAAACCGCCCTTGTCGCGCCTGTAGCGGTCGTGAACCTCGGCGGGGCCGTCTATCGAAACTCCCAGGAGGAAATTTTCACGGGCGAAGAAATCAGCCCAGTCGGGAGTAATGAGGGTGCCGTTGGTCTGGAGAGTGTTATGGATGCGTTTGCCGTCGGCATAGCGCTTCTCGAACTCCACGGCCTTGCGGTAAAAGTCCAGGCCGAGGACAAGCGGCTCTCCGCCGTGCCAGTTAAAGGTCACGTCGTCCATGCCGCATGCGCCTATATAGGCACTCACATAACGTTCAAGGTCGTCGACGCCCATACGCGGCTCGCGTCCACCGTATATCTCTGATTTATCAAGATAATAGCAGTACGAGCAGTCCAGATTGCACAGCGAACCGGCCGGCTTGAGCATCAGATTGAAGGCTGCAGGTCCTGTCAGGCGCTCGGCATCCTGGAGCGTTATGGTATCCTTGATCGTTCTCATATTCAATCACAAAAATACTACAATCTCCAGATTTTTTTGCCTCATGATGATGAATTATCGAAAAAGTTATTACCTTTGCAGGACAAAAGGAAAGATGCTCGAGTGGCTGAAGAGGCACGTCTGGAAAGCGTGTGACCGCCCAAAGCGGTTCCAGGGTTCGAATCCCTGTCTTTCCGCGCAATGCAATCGCAAGGCAGGACGCCGCCCGCAAGGGTGGCGTTTACTGTTCCGGGAGGCCTCGCACAAGCTTAGCTTGCGCAGGGCC
>JAFZBM010000024.1 GCA_017561765.1 Bacteroidales bacterium
CGAAGTCCGGCTCGAAGTTCTCCAGTTCTTCCTCCGTAGGAGGGATGAACATGTTCTTTACGAAATGCGCCTGCCATGCAACCTCCATGATGAAGCGGACTTTCATGCGGGTGTCCTTGTGGGTGCCGCAGAAGCCGTCGACCACAAAGAGTCGCTTGCCGCTCAACTGCTTGAGCGCGAGCTTCTTAACCTCTGCCCAGACTTCCTCCGACATCTTGTGGTTGTCGTTGGGATAGCCCTCCGTTGTCCACCATACCTCGCCGGGAGCGCCTTCCTTGGAGGTCTCGTCATAGACGATGTACTTGTCTTTAGGGGAACGGCCGGTATAGACGCCGGTCATGACGTTGATAGCGCCGAGCTCGGTCACCTGGCCCTTGTCGTAGCCCTCAAGGCCGGGCTTGGTCTCTTCATTGTAAAGTACCTCGTAGGTGGGGTTGTAAAGCACCTCGGTCACGCCCTCGATGCCGTATTTGCCAAGATTGATTTTAGACATAATGTATTGAGTTTTGTTATTTATTTCCAATCTCCAAAGGTAATCATTTTTTATATCAACACAAAGAGTTTAAACAAAAATAAGGACGGCCCCAAACACTCTTGAGGCCGTCCCGAAAAAATGTCAAAAAGACTGTTTAGAATACCATGAAAGGACGGAGCTTATGCACACGGTTCTTGGCATCATTATAATTAAATAATCGACGACTCCTACAAAGTTAGATATTTTTTTCTTTCTTTACTATATTTGCAATTATGTCAGGGAAACTATATCTGATTCCGTCGCCGTTGGGCGAATATGAGCCGGCGCTGGTGCTGCCGGAGGCGGTGCTGGAGGTGGCGCGTTCGCTGAAGTGCTTCGTGGTGGAGGAAGTGCGTACGGCACGCAGGTTCCTCTCCGCGGCCGGGCTGAAAGGGCACATAGAGGAACTGGAGTTCCACACGCTCAACGAGCATACAAATCAAAGTGAGGTGGAGGCGCTTGCAGAACTCTTCGACAAGGGCGACGTCGGCCTCATTTCCGAAGCCGGATTACCCGCAGTGGCCGATCCTGGCGCAGCCCTCGTGGCCCTTTGCCACCGCAAGGGGATCGAGGTGGTACCCCTGACCGGTCCTTCGTCGCTTATGCTGGCGCTCATGGCCTCCGGACTCAACGGCCAGAGTTTCGCCTTCCGTGGCTATCTGCCAGCCAAGACCGAAGAGAGGCGCAGCGCCATCAAAGACCTCGAACGCCAGTCCAAGTCCTTGAACCAGAGCCAGATATTCATCGAAACCCCTTATCGTAACGACGCATTGTTCGAAGACCTGCTTAAGTTCCTTCAACCATCTACGCGCCTTACGGTAGCGGCCGATCTTACTCTTCCGTCATCATTCATCCGTACCCTCACCGTAGAGCAGTGGCGCAAAGCTCCTGTAACGATCGGCAAACGTCCCTGCGTGTTCATAGTGCTCTCATGACAGCGGAAGAAGCTCTGAAACGTTGGTGGGGTTACGACTCCTTCCGTCCCATGCAGCGGGAAATAATTGACGCCGCGCTTGAGGGACGGGACGTTCTGGCTATCCTGCCGACGGGAGGCGGCAAGTCGCTGTGCTTTCAGGTGCCTGCGATGCTGCGCGACGGCCTGGCGCTGGTGGTCACTCCGCTGATCGCCCTGATGAAGGACCAGGTGCAGAATCTGGCCCAGAGGGGTATCAGGGCGCTCGCCATTCACGGCGGCATGCCGCGGAGGGAGATCGACCTTGCGCTCAACAACGCCGCCTACGGCGACTGCAAGTTCCTCTACGTGTCTCCCGAAAGGCTTTCCACCCAGCTCTTCCGCTCATATCTTGAAGTGCTGAATATCAGCTATATAGTGGTTGACGAGGCTCACTGTATTTCGCAGTGGGGCTATGACTTCAGGCCCGATTACCTGCAGATAGGGGAGCTTCGCAGACAGGTAGATGCTCCGGTCATCGCGCTCACCGCCACCGCCACGCCCAAGGTGGCCGAAGACATAATGACGCGGCTTTCGCTTGATCCTCAAAAACCGTCGTTCATCCTGCTGCGGAGTGGATTCGAACGCCCCAATTTGAGCTACATAGTGCGTGAGTGCCATGACAAATCGGGGCAGCTCATGGACATTTGCCGTGCTGTCCAGGGTAGCGGGATAGTGTATCTGCGCAACCGGAGCCGCTGCGAAGAAGTGGCGGCGATGCTGAATGCCAACGGCGTCAGCGCATCCTGGTATCATGCCGGACTGGGCCCTTTGAGCCGCAGCGAAAGGCAGGAAGCGTGGAAAAGCGGCGCAATAAGGGTGATGGTGTGCACCAACGCCTTCGGCATGGGCATAGACAAGCCCGACGTGCGCTTTGTGGTGCACTGGGAGCCGTCGGACAGTCTTGAATCGTATTTCCAGGAAGCGGGACGGGCGGGCCGTGACGGGCTCCGCTCCTACGCCGTGCTTCTCTGGAACGCCGCGAACCTGGCCCATCTCCGCCAGATGCTGGAAACATCTTTCCCTCCGCTGGACTATATAGAGGACATCTACCAGAAGCTTCACATTTTCCACAATATAATCTACGAGACCGGAGAGGCCCGCTCGCTGCGTTTCGACCTTGAAGCGTTCTGCAAACAGTGGGGACTCAACCGGGCGCAGGTGCATTATGCCATAAGGTATCTTGAGCAGGCGGGTCACCTGAGCTATACCGAAGATGCCGAATTCCCCACAAGGGTGCGTATTTCCGCGCCGCGCAACTCATTGTACGATACTGATTTGCCCGATCCTCGCATGGTGCCGCTGCTGGAAAGCCTTATGCGCTGCTATCCCGGCATAATGAGTTATTCGGTACCTGTGGACGAAGAGGACCTGGCCGTAAAATGCGATGCCACTATACCAGACCTGCGCCAGCTGCTCTACCGTCTGTCGCTGGAACGGATCATCAACTATATCCCTTCCGAGCGCTGTTCCATGGTGTATCTTCATCACAACCGCCTGACGCCGGGCAATATCGACCTCCAGCCCGGGCGCTATGCCTTCCTGAAAGGCAATGCCGTCAGCAGGCTCGAGGCGATGGAAGCTTATCTTACCGATGATTCCGAATGCCGTTCCAGGCAGCTGCTGCGCTATTTCGGGCAGGAAGAAAGCAGGGACTGCGGAACTTGCGACGTGTGCCGCGCCAAGTCGGGAACTGAACGTACCCGCAAAGCACTGCTGGAATATTGTGCGGCACATCCCGTTGCAGGACCGAGGGAGATAAAGGCATTCTGCGACGATCCCGCATCGGGACTGCCGCAGAACGCCATGGAGATATACCGCAGCCTTCGGGACGAAGGACTTGCTGACTGATTATTTCCAGCGGCCCAGCAGTTCCAGTGTGCCGTCCAGGGTCTGGGGCAAGGTGCCGCCGCTCTTGAAATACTCGTCAATCTCGGTTTTCTTGTCAGGGAATAGTTTCCTGAGATTCTTTTTGTTCAGAGGGACCACGTTGTCACCCCTGTAGAGCAGGATAAACTCGGATACTTCGTAGGGATAGTTCTCCGATTTGTCCAGGCCATACAGCACGCCGTCGGCATAGATGGTACTGTACTCCCTCGTGGAGCTGGTGCGGCTCGTGGTGCCGTAGCCTCCCTGTTTTGCATCCTTGATGATCCTGACGTCACGCCTTAAAGCGATGCCGTAATCGATCGTGACCGGATAAATGCGGTAAAACATCCCGTCGCTCCTGATAAAGGAAACATTGTCGATTACGACCTTGACCACGTTGTCGGTATTCTCCGCCACTATTTCCTGCCCCTTCTTGTCCTTGAACCTGAGCGTGTTGTCAACGGCGCAGATGTTCAGCTGGCCCTGCGCCGGTGCCTGTCCGGAGAAATAGACCATGCCCTTCCCGAATGAGGGCATGAGGTAATATACATCGGTGGGAATGCCGTAAATGCTGTCTTCCTGCGCAGCGGCTCCCAGGCAGGAGAGGGCCAGCAAACATGCTGTCAATATCTTTTTCATATAAAACTATTCTATTATCATTCCGTCGTAAGCCGGGTGAACGTGCGGAGGAAGTATCTTTTCAAACAAGGCATGCGGGGGCAGCAGGTGGGAGATATGGGTAATGTACGATTCCCCGGCGCCTACTTTTTCGAAAAAGTCCAGCGCCTCGTGAAGCGAGAAATGCGCATGGTGCGAGTCGAACTTCACGCAATTGATGGTCACTGCCTTGAGCCCGTGCAGCTTCTCCAGTTCGCAATCCTCTATGAGGTTCATGTCGGTGATGTAGGCAATGTCGCCGAAACGGTAGCCCAGCACCGAAAGTTTCTTTACTTTGTGGTGCCAGCCCTGGATGGGGATTACTTCCACCGAGGCTCCCGGGGCGGTGTGACTTTCGATATGACGATACCCGAAGCCCTTCTCCCAACTCAGGATCTCGTCGCCGTCATTAGAGCATACCGTGAACGGGGCGCTTCCGTCAATGGTGTGCAGATGCCATTCAGGGGCGCCCTGATATCTCGGCTCCGCGAAGGCGTAGGCATAGCTGTGACGCAGCGATTCCTCTACATATTTCTCGCAGTAAATGTTGACGGGATGCCTCTCGCAGAGATTGAGCGCACGCGTGTCGTCGAGTCCGCCCACATGGTCCATGTGATTGTGGGTGAGGAGTATGGCATCCAGATGCCGGATCCCGGCGCGTAGTGCCTGCAGACGGAAATCGGGACCGCAGTCGATCAGGATGCTGAGCCCTCCGTACTCAACCAGTGCGGAAGCCCTCAGGCGCGAGTCGCGCGGGTCTGTTGAAGTGCAAACCGGGCATGTACAGCCTATCATCGGAACACCCGACGAGGTGCCGGATCCCAGTATGGTCAGTCTGGCTTTCATATCGTAACGTCAACTATTTTGCCGCACAGCGACGCTTCCCAGGGGCGCCGTATGCGAATGTAATTACCTGTGTATCCTTCCATGAATCCCTGCCTGTTGCTGGATTCGAATAGTACTTTCTCCCTGATTCCCCGGTTGCTTTCCACAAACCCGGCATGGAGCCCGGCGCACAGCTGCTCCAGGGCGTCCACCCTCTGCTTCTTCACCGCTTCGCTTACTTGTCCCGGCATGGACGCCGCCGGTGTCCCGGGCCTTCGGGAATAGGGAAATACATGAATGAAAGCGGGCCTGACCGCTTCAAGGAAAGAGAAGGTCTGCTCGAACAGGGAGTCGCTTTCGCCTGGCAGTCCCACCATCACATCTATGCCGAAAAAGACTTTAGGTTTTCCGGGAGCCTCCATGGCCCTGCGGACATAGTCAAGCTTGGCGGCGAAGAATGCCGTATCATAGTGCCGGCCCATTTTGGCGAGCAACTCGTCGGAACCTGTCTGGAGAGGAATATGGAAATGCGGCTGGAATTTGGTGCCTGACGCTATCCAGTCTATTATTTCATCCGAAAGAAGGTTGGGCTCGATGCTTGAAATCCTGTACCGTTCTATGCCGTCCACGGCGTTGAGACCTTTGAGCAAGTCCAGGAAACTCTCCCCGTTGCTGCGCCCGTAGTCGCCCGTATTGACTCCCGTGAGCACTACTTCCTTGACCCCGAGGGTCGCGATTTCCCGGGCATTCGCCAGGCACTTTTCCATGGGAACGCTCCGGCTGGCCCCGCGTGCGTAAGGCACGGTGCAATAGGCGCACAGGTTATCGCAGCCATCCTGGATCTTGAGGAAGGAACGCGTGCGTTCGCCGCTGCTCCATGCATCGAAGACGGCTGGCGGGGGAGTGCTGACGGCACAGGTTATGCCCATGGAGGCGAGGGTGTCGGGCACCACGGATGACTTTTCGTTGCAGCCGAACACCTTCAGCACACCCGGAATCGCTTCTATCTCGGAACGCCGGAGCTGGGCGCTGCAGCCGGTCACTATTACGGCCGCTTCTGGATTCAGGCGGTGTACTTTGCGGATAAGATTGCGCGATTTGGCGTCGGATGTGGCAGTTACAGAGCAAGTATTGACCAGATATATGTCGGCTCTGGCGTCATGGGGCACGACTTCCAGACCCGCCTCGCGGAAACCGCGCTCGTAGGTGCTGGTCTCGGCATAATTGAGTTTGCAGCCGAGAGTCAGGAAGGCTATCGTATGATTTTTACCCTCGCCCATTCGCATTCGCCTCCTACCGGAGGATTCTTCTTGGAAACTGTCAGCTCAAAATGCTCCAGACCTTCTATTTCGTTAAGTAGCCTGTCGGCAATGCGTGCCGCCACATGCTCCAGCAGATTGGAAGGAATTGCCATCTGCGCGGCGACAATTCCATACACGCGGCTGTAATCAAGCGTGTCTTCAAGATTGTCGCTCGCCGCTGCGGCTTCAATATCTATGGGGCAGCGGAAATCCACGGTGAACTCGTTGCCTTCGGTACGCTCGCTTTCGAGGCAGCCGTGCCGGGCAAAGAAATGCATCCCCGTCAGTTCAATATATCCTTCCATCATTCACTTATGTGTATGGTCTTTACCTGTTTTTTCTTCTCGCTCTCTATCAGCGCCTCCTGGGCCCGCCTGCGCTTGCTCATGAACAACTGGCGGATGAACTGCCAGGTATTGTCGTATTCTTTCTGGTATGAAATGCCCACGCCGTTGCGCTGCGAGTAATCCAGGCTGCTGGTGTACTCGTCGGCGGAATGGGAGAAGAGTTTCAGTATCAGTTCACCGCTGTTCAGCACCTTGTAACCTATGTCCAGGTCGCCCACCACGTCTCCGTAGGCGCTGGTGGATGTGCTGTATTTGCGGTTGCCCACCGATCCGTTGACCACTATCCTGTTATTGAATAGCTGGGTCGAAACGGCAACGTCGAAAATGTCCGTGCCGCCGTTGTCCTGCTGGTAGCCGAAGCCGAAGTCGAGCGGAATCTCCAGTTTCTGCAGTATGTTGTTCAACTGGCCCGACACTATTTCGCCCACGTTGGAGAATATCATGTTGGTGCCGTTCACGACTCCCGAATTGTCCTCGGGCAGGAAGGTGCCGAAGAGCAGCAGAGCTACGAACTGCTTCTGTATCTTGTCGTTGCTGTTAAGCGCGGCGTCCACGCTGAACTTGGTGCTCGGATCGAGGTCGGGAACGTTGATGCCGAAGCTGACTTCGGGATTCTTGAGCTTCCCGCTTATCTTGAGATTGCATTCCACGTTGCGCCGGCTCGAGACTGCCGTGGAATCGGCGACCAGCGTGGCCAGGCTGGTCTTGACATTATGCACGGCGTCGATGTTGAAGGTGCTTTCCATTATGTCGCCGTTGAACTTGAGGGCGCTGCCGTCGCGTATCTCGAACTCCTTGCTGACTATGCCGGGGATGTTGAACAGGTATTTACCCTGGTTGATTATGTAATCTCCCTTGAGCTGCAGCTTGTCTTTGGACGTGTCGAGGTCGAGCACGACGGACCCGTTGCCTCCGGCAGTGAGCACGTGCCCCGAGTCCTTGTCTATCTCGACATTGGCCGTGACGTCGGACGAAATGCCCATTTTGGCGTGAATGGTAAGCTTGCCGGACGGTTTGGCGAAGATCTCCCTGCCGTTGGAAACGTCGCCCGTTTCGTCTTCGCTCACGGGCTCCACGAAGGTAAGCAGGTCGCTGCCGGACGCGGCCGAGGAGGACGGGATGGGTACATTTACGTTGCCGGTGCCGGCGGTGGCCAGGTCGGCATCTATGTGGAGGGCGTCGAAAGGACCGCTTATGCTGCCTTTGCCGCTTACGGACAAGTCGCCGTACAGGGCGGAGGCACTCTTGACGGGAATGTCGATTGCCTTGAGCTTGTGCATGTCGAGCAGTGCGTCGAGTTTGAAGTCCTTAAGGTTGCGGAAGCCCAGGCTGCCGTTGAGCACTCCCAGGCCGCCATAATCGTCCTTTACGCCTATGCCGTTGAACTGCAATCCTTTAGCGTCGATGCCCATGGTGCCGTTAAGGGTGTAGGCCACGTTGGTGTAGGCCACGCGCGTGCGTATGTCGGCGAGCCTTACGCCTTCACTCTGGAACTGCAGTTTGTCAAGCTGTCCGGTCACCTTGACTGATCCGTACAGCTGGCCGCCCAGTTCCGAAAGCACGTTCTTGACTATAGGTGCGGCCAGACCGGCGTCGAAGCCGTCAAGGCCCGCTATTGCCGTCAGCTTCTTGTCGGTGATGCCGTAGTTGCCGGTTACGCGGAGACGCTGGAGCTGGTCCTGGGTGTTGACAAGCTTAAAACTGATGAGTTTGTCGTCATCGTCCCACTCGCTCTGCAGACGTACGTTGCCCGCCTCGCGTCCCCACAGCTTGAGATCGTCCAGGCCTATGTTGGCGCTTAATCCGAATTCGGAAGGGATGGGAGACATTACGGTGGCGTATCCGTCCAGAATGCCTTCGATATTAAATCCGCCTTCGGGCATGAAGTCGTTTATTATGCCGAGGTCGAGTTTGTCCATGACCATCTGGAGCTGCTCGCTGGAGTTACGGCTCACACATCCGTTCAGCGCTATGCTCTGTGTGTCGCTGAACAATTTGAAGCCGTTGATCTGAAGCTTGCCGTCCTGGTAGAACAGTGCGGAATTTGAAAGCTCCCACACGTCTCCCTTCACGCTCAGGTAAGATGGAAGTGTCTCCACGTCTATCTCGGCCTTGCCGTTTTCGCCTTTGTGGATACCGGCGGTGAGATTGATCTCGCTGCCGGCCTCGAGCAGGTCTGCGCCATTGTACTTGAGGCGCATGACTGCCTGGTCTTCAGCTGCTTCGGCGTTGAATTCGGCGCCTTCGAAGTTCATCCCGTTGATGCGGACGTTGCCTGAATTGAGAGTGAGGCTCAGGACATCGAACTGGTTGTCTATGGCAAGCCCGAGGTCCGATACTGACAAACCTCCGGTTCCGACGGAAGGAGAATTGACATAGCCCAGCAGCCGCCCGTCGCCGGACAGGTACAGGTTGGCCGTAGTGCCTTCGGCTATTTCCAGGCCCGGCATCAGGAAGGACAGGAGGGGAGCGGCGTCGTGGAATACGGCGCTCACCGTTGCTTCGGACCCTTTGCTCTCCTCCGCGGTGCCGAAATAATCGGGGAACGCCCGTTCTACCGAGGCCTTCTTGACATCCTTGATGAGGGATGCGAAGTCGGAGGTACCCGTGTACTTCATGTCCAGGCAGTCGGAATTCAGTATCAAGGTTATCAGGTCGCCGCCGGTTCTCGCTTCAGCTTCTATATCGCCTATGACGTGCTTGCCGTTGTCATTGGTGACTACCAGATCGTAAATCTGTATGTGTGCCGGGGCGTTCTGCTCCACCCCCTGCTCGGCGTATACGGAACATGAAACCTTTGAGGCGCCGCCCCTGGTATCGATGTTCAGCGCGGCCAGGTCTACATTGTGGAGCACCGCATTGATGCGCCCGCTCTGGTTCTTTGTATCCAGTTCCGCGTCAATGTCAATGAGGGCGTTGGGGTCGGCGCTCTTGAATGCGGCAACTATCGACTTGCCGTCAAAGCCTCCCTGCAGGTCAAGCCCGCTGTAGTCATATCCGAGGAAATTGATTTTTGACACATTGAGGCTCTCCACTTCCGCTTTCGCCCCGGATTTGCCGAGCGACGCCTTTACCCTGGCGTCGAGGTCGCAGGGCCCCAGGGAAGAGTTTCCGAGCACCTTGCCCAGGTGGAGGGAGGACGTGGTGAGGTCGGCGGTAACCGAACCCTCCTTCGAAGGATTCACCAGGTTGCGCGCCTTGGCGTTCGCGGTCACCTTCCCGAGGACGGAACTCAGGTTGAAACGACCGGTGAAGTCGTTCAGAAGTCCCGACAGGCTGCCGTCCAGGGTGAATTCGGTGCCCGGAGCAAGGGCCGGCAGCTGTACGTCGGCGCCAAGTTCCCTGAGTGTCTCCTTGAGTCCGTTTACGGTGAACCTCACCCCGTCAAGGGTTGCGTCGATCTGCATTTTCTCGGTGTCCGGGATGCCGCGGCAGCTGCCGTTTATGGTGCCGCCGGTCCCGCCGGATGGATTGACGAAGGTGAGATTGCTTATCTTGAAATCGCTTACGGGCCCCTTGAAACGTCCTTTGCTGATGTCGGCCGTGAAGCTGTTGCCGTAGAATACCCCGTTGCCATAGCCGCTGATGGAATTCAGCACAAGGCGTGAAGGGGCAAAATCAACATCCAGTTCCACCCGGTTCAGGAAGTCGCTCCAGGCGGCCATGTCTTCGTAGCTCATGACCACGTGGTTCAGATACAAGTCGCTGCCTCCGTTGTCCTCCAGGTGCAGATTTTCGATTTCCGTCTTTCCCTGTCCCACGCGGCAGCTTCCCGATGCGTCGAGTATGGCGAAGCCGCTCTTGTCCTGAACGTCCAGATGGTCGACGACGGCCCGGCAGCGGCCCCCGCTGAAGCCTATGTCATGGGCTTTGGCGTTGAACGTGACATCCAGGTCGGCGTAATCCATGCCGTGCTCCGGCTTGCCCGCGGTCATGCCCAGGTTCAGCATTTTGTAGCGGGCGTTCCTGACCGACAGGTTATGTACGGTAAACAGGCTGTCCAGGGTCATTTTCGAATCCGGGTCGGACTTGAGGCGGAGGACCCTGGAGAGGTTGTTTTCCGCATCACCTTCAGGGATAACCAGCTGGAACAAGACGTCTTCGAGTTCCACGTGCCCCAGGTCGAAACCGCGCTTGCCGAAGAGGCTGCGCAGCGAGAAAGTGGCCGAAAGGTGCCCTATGCTGGCCAGGGTGTCGGTCCCTTCGGCGCAGGGCTGCCGGTCCACTATTGCGACATCGTCCAGGACGATGGTGTTGAAAGGAAGGATGCGCAGGGAACTAATGCTTATGTCGCCGTCAATCTTTTCCTGAAGTTTGCCGGCGGCGAAGCGGGCAAGACGTGTCTGCACGGCAGGTATCTGCAGCGCAAGCGCACCGCAGAGCAGCAGTATTATGAACAGGCCGACGAGCCGTGCCGCTATGTATCTTTTCTTGCCGATAGTCAATTACACGTTTAACCTACAAATTTAGTAAATAATTGTTAAATTTGCGGTCACTCAAAGCTTGTTTTAGATGTCAGATATTATACTCGGCATAGAATCTTCCTGCGACGACACTTCCGCTGCAGTCATAAGGGACGGAGTGCTTCTGTCCAACGTGATAGCGTCGCAGGACGTGCACAAGGCCTACGGCGGCGTGGTGCCCGAACTGGCATCGCGTGCCCATGAACTCAACATAGTGCCCGTGGTGAGCGAGGCTCTCTCCCGTGCTGGCGTATCCGCCTCCGGGCTGACCGCAGTGGCTTTCACCCGCGGTCCCGGGCTCCTCGGATCGCTGCTCGTCGGGACTTCTTTCGCCAAGGCCCTCGGCCTCGCGCTTAACGTGCCCATCGTGATGGTGAACCATCTTCAGGGACACCTGCTGGCCAATTTCATCAGGCAGGAAGGGGTGGAAATCAGGGAACCCTCGTTCCCTTACCTCTGCCTTCTGGTTAGCGGCGGAAATTCGCAGATAGTGCGCGTTGACAGCCCGCTTTCATATACCATCCTGGGCCAGACCATCGACGACGCGGTAGGGGAGGCCTTCGACAAGTGCTCCAAGATGATGGGCCTGGGTTATCCCGGGGGGCCGGTCATCGACCGGCTGGCAAAACAGGGCGACCCGGCACGATTCAAATTCGCCAAACCCCACATTCCCGGTCTGGATTACTCGTTCAGCGGCGTTAAGACATCGCTGCTCTACTTCGTGCGCGACCAACTTGCACTTGACCCTGAATTCATGGAAAAGAACAAGGAAGATATTTGCGCTTCTTTCCAGAAAACCTTGATAGACATCCTTATGGACAAACTCATCAAGGCTGCAAGGCAGACCGGGATCAAGGATGTCACGATAGGAGGAGGCGTGAGTGCCAACAGCGGCCTGCGCGACAGGCTGCAGTACGAGGGACGCAAGAGGGGCTGGCGCACCTTCCTTCCCGAATTCAAGTTTACCACCGACAATGCGGCGATGATAGCAATAGCCGGTTATTTCCATTACTTGGCAGGAGAGTACGCTCCGCTGGACGTGGCGCCGGTGTCGAGGATGTCGGATTTTTGACAATTATAAGCAACAGATATGGAAAAGATTAAAGTAGCGATCGTGGGGTACGGCAATATCGGCCGTTTCTCCCTCGAGGCGGTTGATGCCGCATCCGACATGGAGTGTGCGGGCATCGTCCGCAGGAATGCATCCGCCGAAGGACACCCTGAACTGGCGGGCCGCAAAGTGGTTTCGGATATCAGGGAACTAGGTCATGTAGATGTGGCGATACTCTCCGTCCCTTCCCGGAAAGTGGAGGAGAATGCCCTTAAATACCTGTCCATGGGTATCAGTACCGTCGACAGTTTCGACATTCATACCAGCATCTGCGACCTGCGTTCAACCCTTGCTCCCGTTGCCGAGGGCGCAGGGGCCGTCAGCGTTATTTCCGCTGGCTGGGATCCCGGCAGCGACTCAGTCGTGCGCGCCCTCATGCAGGGCCTCGCCCCCAGGGGCATCAGCTACACCAACTTCGGCCCCGGACGTTCCATGGGCCATTCCGTGGCCGCCAAGGCGGTCGAGGGCGTCAAGGATGCATTAAGCGTTACTATCCCCATAGGTACGGGCCTTCACCGCCGCATGGTGTATGTGGAACTTGAGGCAGGAGCCGATTTCGCCGCCGTGGAGCAGGCGATATTGTCCGATCCTTATTTCTGCCACGATGAAACCCACGTCATAGCGGTGGACAGCGTGGACTCTCTCAACGACATGGGCCACGGGGTTAACCTGGTGCGCAAGGGCGTGTCCGGAGCCTCGCACAACCAGCTGCTGGAATTCAATATGAAGATCAACAATCCCGCCCTCACCGGCCAGGTGCTGGTAATGGCTGCCCGCGCGGCGGTGCGCCAGCGTCCGGGTTGTTATACAATGATTGAAATCCCGGTTATCGATATGCTGGAAGGCGACAGGGAACAACTGATTCGTTCCCTCGTGTAGGCCTACTTGATTCCGTATTTGCGGAGTATCCGGAGCACTTTCTTCTCTATCGACTTTGCCCACAGGGTATAGCCGTAGTTGCTCGGATGCACTCCGTCGACCGATGCCAGATGGTCGGGGCTGGTGGCGTCGGGGTAGATGTAATAGACATCCTTGTATTTCTTGCAGGCAATCTTCATGAGACTGTCGGCTATTTCGCTTCGGCGCGCTTCAATCTTGTCGGACTCGACATTGAAGTTGCGGCCCTCCCGCCTTATGGTGCGCTGGAAGATGAGGGGTTTGCCCGGATGTGACGCCTGAATCCTTTCGATGAAAGGGAAGAGTCGTTCCATTATCTGTTCCGCGGTGGGATTGGAGAATGCGTCGAAGACGAACGCTTCCACATCGGCGTCGGCAAGGGCTTCCGCGAAGTAAGGCTGAAGCTTGCTGTTCCCGCTGCAGCCGAGGCTGAGCAGCTGGATGCCCGTGTTCCGCGAGAACTGTGCGGGATAGGTCATGCCGCTTCTGGACGTGCTGGAACCGTGCGTGTAGCTGGACCCGAAAATGGCCACCCTGTGCCTGAAGGGATTCGGCGACGCCTCCAGCACGGCGCCCTCGCGGACTATAAGCTTGACGGAGTACAGTTCGCTATAAAGGGGAAGGTACATCAGGCATTCATGCATGTTGCGGTCCATGCCTTTGATGAGGGTGAACTCCTCGTTTTCGTGCCCTATGCTCTTGGTTCCCGCCGCGGCGAACAGCCATTTTCCATTCTGCTTGATATACAGGTCGAAACCTTTTGCGGATATTCCGTTTGTGTTCATAGGGTACTGGATGGTACCGTATTCCGCCTTGATGCGTATGAAGTCGCTGTCGGTCCGGAATGCAACGGCTATGCCCGACGGCTCGCGGACCTGGAGATTCTCCAGTTCGGTAAACCCTTTGAAACGGACGGTGTCCAGCCTGTTGTAGGGATTGGGCGTGTCGGGGTACAATTTGCCGGTGAGCGTAAGCGAAGAAACTTCAACTCCGGTCTGGGCTTTAAGGGACAGGATGCCAAGCGGAGCGATGATGGCGAAAATCAGCAATAATCGTTTCATAGAAAATACTTTGTTACAAAAATAACAATGTTTTTCATCATTATTTGTATATTTGGAAGTTATGATGAAAAGATTTTGTTTCATGGTGCCGGCAATTGCACTTTTGATGCTTACGGCCTGCATCCGCCCTGTCGACGGGCCTGATGTGGATCCCGCCTGGATGCAGCAGGCCTCAACGGAAAAGTTGGCCGATATTACCTATCAGATTAATGTGTACAGTTTTGCCGACTCGGACGGCGACGGATGGGGCGACATCCGAGGCATTACCCGGCATCTGGACTATATCGAAAGCCTGGGGGCCACGGGTCTCTGGCTTTCCCCAATTCACGAGGCGGGTTCATACCACGGCTATGATGTCATAGACTACAATTCTGTGAGCAACAAACTTGGCACCGAGACGGATCTCCGGGAGTTGATAGACAAGGCAAAGGCAAAGAATATTTCCATCTATCTCGATTTCGTGCTCAACCATTCCGGGAAATTGAATAATTGGTTTCAGGATGCGTCTTCCAATCCGTCAAGCCCCTATCGCGACTATTATGTCATTTCCAGCAATCCCGAGGCCGATGTCGCGGCAAGGAAGGTCGACAATTTCGCCGGAGCGTATTCGCCCGGGATGGGAAGCTGGCATATTATGAACCAGGACGGCCTGGGCTATAAGGGACGCCTGCATTTCCTGCTGGACTGGAATAATAAAACCGTAACGGTGACCGAAACCACCGAAGCGGCGCAGCCTTCAAATCCTTCAGCCACAAGGTGGATCTACTATGGCTCCGGCGTATTGGCGGGCCTGTACGAAACCGGCACCGGCATTTATGAAATCACTGTTGATTTTGATTCTGACTGGGGCTTCCTGATCCGTACATCCACCAGCCAGTGGGACGGAGGCCATAAGTGGGGCGGCCAGCAGGGCCAGGGCGTGACTTTCGGGTCTCCCTACAAAATCAATAATTCAACGGCGGCCGACATTGTATTCAGTTCCGAGTCCCTGTGGTACTTTGCCAGTTTCGACTCATCCATGCCCGACCTTAATTACGGTCCCTACGCCAAGGCCTCCGAGTCACCGGCCTTCAAGGCTCTCGGAGAAGCGGCGTCGAAATGGATCGACATGGGCATTGCGGGACTGCGTCTTGATGCCGTGGCCTGGATATACCAGAACCAGACAGCAGCCAATGTATCTTTCCTGAAGCAATGGTATGACTACTGTAATACAGCATGGAAAGCTGCCGGCGGGTCCGGGGATTTTTATATGGTCGGTGAGGCCTGGGTTGACACTGCGGAAAAGATGGCTCCTTATTACGGAGGTCTTCCTTCCAATTTCAATTTCTATTACTGGTATACGCTGAAGGACAGGATAAACCGCGGCAAGGGGGACGACTTCGCCCAAACCGCTATTTATTTCCAGAATCTTTTCAGACGATACAGGCCTGATTTTATCGACGCTATAAAGCTTTCCAACCACGACGAAGACAGGGCCGCCAATGACCTGGGCCGGATCAAGGAAAAGGAGAAACTTGCCGCTGCCGTACTTTTGACTTCGGCCGGCAAACCTTTCATATATCAGGGCGAAGAGCTTGGCTACTGGGGCTCCAAGTCCCAAGGTGATGAGTATGTGCGGGCGCCTATAAAATGGACTGTAGATGGCTCCGTTCCTACTAATGCACTGAACGGGAAAGCTGATTTCGGCATGCTTACGGGCAGCATTTCGGTAGAATATCAGGAAAATGACAGTGATTCGGTATTAAATGTTTACCGCGCTTTCGCAAAAGCCCGTAACGCATGGAAAGCACTGGCAAAGGGTTCGGCCGCAGCTGTTTCCAGCCCCTCTTCGTCAGTAGCGCTGTGGACCAGGACTTGTGAGGAACAGGTGGTGCTGGTGGCCCACAATTTCGGCACTTCCGAACAGAGCGTACCGCTTGCAGATTATACGTTGGACAAGTGTATAGTCAGCAACGGAAGCGTCACCGTGTCCGACGGCACGCTTATCCTTGGCCCGAGGGCGTCTGCGGTGTACCTGCAGTGACACCGTGCGGGTATGCGGTTAATTATTGCCCTTCTGCTTTGCTTCGTGCAGCTTTCCTGCTGCCGTCAAGGCACCGTAACCAGAGGTATAGGCGTTTATCCCGGCCGGGAGATTGAGTACACCGGACCGGCATTGGTCCGGGACGGCGGCAGCTACCGGAATATCGCACTGGAGCGCATTGCCCGCCACTCTTCATCCTACGACTACGACCATACCGCCCAGCTTGTTACCGATGGCCTTATTGCAGAATGCCCCGGAGTATGGACTGAAGCATTTGTCAACGGCGAGGCGCTGCCGAAGCGGGAGAGGGCAAATCTGAACGACCTGAATGTCAGCGACATTACCGGTCCGGGGCCGGATATCGAATTCCGTCTGGATTTCCACGGATATGCGGTGGAGGCGGATAAAGTGATTATCTGCGGTCATGCCCGCGGTGATGCGGAGGCGGCCCTGGAAGTATCGGCGGACGGGAAGGAATGGACCGGGCTCGGAAAATGCAAGGCCAGGAAGGTTGTTGACGACAATGGGGAGACGGATCTCATATGGCATAACGCGGAATGGGTGATATCCATGCCTGCGACTGTCAGTTTTACTTCTCTGCGGCTTTCCGTCCATGCTCCGTCGGATGAGATAATCACGCTTCGCGAAATATTCTTCTATCACGGCGGAAAACTTCTTGACACCCTTCCCGGGGCGCATTTTTCCAGCAGCTGGAGGAGCATCGGCGCCAGGGACGAATGGATATCGGTAGATTTGGGGCATCTGTCGTCGTTCGACCGTATGCTTTTCCATTGGCTGAATGCTCCGCAGTCCGGCAGAATCCAGGTTTCCCGGGACGGCAAAAAGTGGAAAGATATTGTAACGATTGATTCGGCGGGCGGTTTCGGCGATGTCCGTTTCCGCAGGGTACGTGGCCGTTATGTGCGCGCCCTGCTGGATGCCACCGCCGACGGCTCTCCTTTCGAATTGAGCGAGTGGGAGATTTTCGGCAGGGGAGGCACTTCGACTGTTCCCTGTGCCGCGTCCCCGAGGAAAGGCAGCCGGCAGTATCTTGCTGGCGGACGGTGGAAATTGCGCCGGCTTCCGGATGTGGATGCTGACGGAAATGAACTGTCCCTCCCTGGCTATGACGACTCCCGCTGGATGGACGCCACTGTTCCGGGTACCGTCCTTGCCAGTTATGTGAACGCAGGTGCCGTGCCCGATCCGAATCATGCCGACAACCAGCTGTTCATCTCCGATTCCTATTTCCGCAGCGATTTCTGGTATCGCGATATGTTCGAGGCTCACCCGGATACGCCCCGCCAGTTCCTGCATTTCTGCGGCGTGAACCGCAAGGCCGACGTATTCCTGAACGGCAGGTTTATAGGGACGGTTGACGGCGCCTTCCGGGAAAAGGCTTTCGATGTGACCGGCATACTTTGCGAAGGGGATAACTGCCTGGCAGTTAGGATATACCGTAACGAGTACTACGGCACGGTCAAGGAGCAGGACGCATGGACGCCCTGCCTTAACGGAGGCCTGGCGGGCGGCGAGAATCCCACGATGCACGCTACGGTCGGCTGGGATTGGATCCCTACCGTACGCGGGCGGGACACAGGTATCTACGACGATGTTTATATCGACTATACCGGAGATGTAATGGTCGAAGATCCGTTTGTACGGACGGAACTGCCCCTGCCTGACACGACATCAGCCCTCCTGTTTGCCGGGGCGACCCTTGTCAATCATTCTTCCCGAAGCGTTTCAGGCGTGCTGAAAGGCAGCTTCGGCGATCTTGCTTTTGAAAAGGAAGAAGTGCTTGCTCCCGGGGAACGGAAGCAGGTCAGCTGGGATCCCATGACGCTGGAGAACCCAAGGCTCTGGTGGCCGAGGGGTTACGGAGAACCTAACTTGTACGATGTCCGGTTCAGCTTTGTCTCCTCCGGCGCCGTGTCCGACTCGTGTTCGTTCAAGAGCGGTGTGCGTCAGATGGATTACAGGATTTATCCCTATGTGCCCGTGGTCCGGCCCCGTTTCAAGTCGGCAAGGGACGGAAATGTCAGGCTCGATATCTTTGTGAACGGCCGCCGTTTTATCGGCTTCGGGGGTAACTGGGGATTCCCTGAACATCTGCTGAACTACCGTGCCCGCGAATATGATATTGCCGTAGGCTATCATGCCGACATGAATTTCACTCTCATCCGAAACTGGGTCGGGATGACAGGGAGCCGCGCTTTCTATGAGGCTTGCGACAGGCACGGGGTGATGATATGGCAGGATTTCTGGCTGGCCAACCCCTCGGACGGTCCGGATCCCCGGAATATAGGATTGTTCGAAGAAGTGGCGGAAGAATATGTCCGCCGTATACGCAATCACCCTTCCGTCGCCCTGTATGTAGGAAGGAACGAGGGATATCCCCCTGAAGAACTGGACTCTTTCCTTGACAGTATGGTTACTCGGGAGCATCCGGGCCTGAAGTACATCTCTCATTCCGGTACGGACGGAGTAAGCGGCGGCGGCCCGTATCATGCCCTTCCCGTCAAGGATTATTTTACGCTTTTCGGTACCGATCAGCTGCACAGCGAGCGGGGAATGCCCAACGTGATGAATTACGAGAATCTCCTGCGCACCATGGGAGAGGATGCTGTGGAGCCGGTAAATACCATGGGGCACCCGAATGCCATGTACGGCCTGCACGACTATTGCCTGGGAGGCGTCAAGAACAGCGCTCAAAGGACGGATTCTTTTAACAGGCTTCTTTGCAATGCATTCGGCGAGCCGGCAGACGCCCGGGAGTTCGCATCCCTCGCCCAATGGATAAACTATGACGGCTACCGTGCGATATTTGAAGGACGCAGCGAATACAGGCGGGGACTCCAGCTGTGGATGAGCCATCCCGCATGGCCGTCGATGGTTTGGCAGACTTACGATTACTACCTGGAGCCGACGGCGGCATACTTCGGATGCAAGAAAGCCTGTGAGCCTCTGCATATCCAGTACAATCCGGTGCATGCCGGGATAGAAGTCGTGAATTACCGCGCCGGGGACCGGGCGGGTCTCACCGCATCGGCCAAGGTTCTCGACATGTACGGAAAATGTGTGTGGGAATCATCCTGCACGCTTGATATCCATGAAGATGAGACTTGCCGCTGCTTCCCTCTGGAAGTGCCGGAAGATATTACCGAGGTGTATTTCGTAAAACTCTCCCTGTCCGATGCTGAAGGGAAACTTGTTTCGGACAATTTCTACTGGCAGGGCAGGGAAGAGGGCGATCTCAAGGCATTGAAGAGCCTCCCGGAGGCACGGGTGTCGATCCGGGTGTCCCGGAGCAGGCGGGCGAGGGAAAGCGTTTTGACCGCCACCCTGGCCAACAAAGGGAATGTGCCGGCTCTGATGCTGCGCCTGAAGGTGCTCGACAGCCGTACGGGCGATCTGGTTCTCCCGGTCTGGTATTCCGACAATTACTTCTTCCTGATGCCGGGCGAAAACCGTACGGTAAGCGCACGTGTCCGTGATGAGGACTGCCACGGCCGTCCCGTGCTGCGGCTGGAGGGCTTCAATCTGCCCGCTTCGTCTCGCTGAGATAAATGTCTTCGAATATGGTGCGGAGACGGTCCGTGTCTTTGATAATCTTCCGCAGCTCCGCGAGCGGCGCTTCGTTGGGTGAGCCCGGAATCAGCAGGTGAAGGTAGCCGCCTTCGGCGTATTTTTCGTTGAGGTGCTCGAGCGTGCGCTGCCAGTGGCCTTCCTTGTCGAGTTCCGGATAGTGTGCGAATCCAAACTGGACTGTGCGGCGTATGATGGTGACAGGCTCGATCATCCTGTCAGCTTCTGCCACAAGCCTGCCGTAAATGCTGCGCGGCGGGGCAGTGGCCGATGCCCGGTGGTCTTCGGCCGCCTGGGCGATGATTTCAATTTGTTCCGGTGAGAACCACTTCTTCAGCCGCTCGTCGGCACGGATGATGCGTCCGCTTTCCAAATGGTGGTTTTTGCGGTCCACGGCCAGGCCCAGGTCATGGCATGCAGCTGCTGTATAGAGCATTTCTTCGTTTATGTCGAACGCCCTGCCCATGTCCATGGCCCTTCTGACAACAGTCAGGGCATGATCTTCCCTGTGCGCCTTGTCGAATGACGCATAACGGGGGATCACCTCATTTTCGATATAATTTTTAAGTCCCTGGCGGATCATATAACTACATACTGCAAATTTATAAAAAAAAGCTGCCTGCTCCAACCCGTCCACAAAAATGAAGTTCGTCCACAAAAACCGCCTCTGCTGAGGACAAACCGCAGTTTCTTGGTCGTTTGTCCACAAAAACAGCCTCTGCTGAGGACAAACCGCAGTTTCTTGGTCGTTTGTCCACAAAAACAGCCTCTGCTGAGGACGGACCGAAGTTGGTAACTCGGACAAAAGCAGTTGTTGCCGGCGGGGCGGGGGCTTCCGTTTCTCCACCCTCGGGCCATACGGCCCTCGCCCTCCCGCTGCGCTGCCACTTGCGGGCCCCTCCCTCTACAAGCGAGGGTGCTTATGGTTCCGAAACGGAAGCCCCGCCCCGCCGGCCATATCCGGAC
>JAFZBM010000025.1 GCA_017561765.1 Bacteroidales bacterium
ATAATCGGCTTCCCGGCACTCGGAAAGGGCTGGAAGCAGTTCGTGCTGGCCCTTATGACCTTCGCGAGCATGGCGCTGGCGTATCTGGCGCTCAGGCTCACAGGTGCCGTGGGAGGCGTCGTCTTCCCGGATCTGCTCCGTCTGTTCATCGCTTCCATGCTGGCCGTTGCGGGATATCCTCTTATATATCTCTTCGAAAAGATATTCAACCTTGTGTCCAACTCGCGTCTCTCCGAGCTCGCCGATACGTCCAGCAAGCTGCTCCGCGAACTTGAGCAGAAGGCTCCTGGCACATTCCAGCACTCGCTCCAGGTCATGAACATGGCCGATGCCGCAGCCCGCTCCATCGATGCCAATCCGCTGTTGCTCAGGGTTGGGGCCCTTTATCACGACATCGGCAAGATGAACAATCCGATGTGCTTCATCGAGAATGAATCCATGCTCAACAAGAGCGAGGATCAGAAGTACCATACCGGGCTTCCGCCTCAGCAAAGTGCCGAGGACATCATAAGGCACGTAACTGACGGCGTGGAGATGGCGCGCAAGCACAGGCTGCCCGACGTGGTGGTGGATTTCATCAGCACTCACCATGGAACTACCGTAACGGGATATTTCTGGGGCAAGTACCTCTCGCAGAAGGGCGATCCGGTCAACCGCAAGTACTTCTCGTATCCCGGCCCCGCGCCCACTACCAAGGAGCAGATCATACTGATGCTCTGCGACAGCATAGAGGCTGCGTCACGTACCCTCACTGAATACACTCCGAAGGCGTTCTCCGACTTCGTGGAGAAGATTGTCCAGGGCAAGATGGACCAGGGACAGTTCGAGAACGCCGACATTTCCATCAAGGAGCTTTCCGGCGTCAAGGAGGCTATCAAGTCCTATCTTGCGCAGATGCACCACGGCCGGGTTGAGTACCCGTCTAACAGAAAGAAATTCTTAAAAATCAAATAATATGAATCTTACTAAAAATCAAATTGATGACCTTAATCTGGAGCTTACTCTGGAGATTGCCCCTGAAGACTATGCTGAAGAAGTAAGGAAGAGGCTTGCCGAACGCAGGCGTACGGCGGAGTTCAAGGGCTTCCGCAAGGGAATGGTGCCGGCCTCGCTTATCAAGCGGGTTTACGGCGAGCAGGCTCTGGTCGATGCGGTCAACGATGTCATCACTACTTCACTGGACAATTATATCAATGAGAACAAGCTTCACCTTCTGGGCGAGCCCCTGGGCAGCGAAAAACAGCCCGAGGTGGTTTGGGAAGACGGCAACAGTTTCACTTTCATATTCGATGCCGCCCTCTCACCCGAGGTCAAGGTTGAAGTGGAGGCTTCTGATACCGTGAACAAGTATTCCATTACTTCATCCGCCAAGGAGAAGGCCACCATGATCGAGAATATCAAGAAATATCGCGAAGAGAGCAAGCAGGAGCCTGCAAGCGACGAGGAACTCGAGAAAACGGTTACCGAGCGTCTTAAGGCCGAGCACAGCCAGGAAGCCGAGTGGCGCCTGAGCAAGGATATACGCGATTTCTATGTGGCCAAGGCTGGCATCGCCCTGCCCGAGGCTTTCCTCAAGAGGTGGCTGCTCGCCGCCAACCAGGGCAAGCTTACCGCCGAGGATATCGAGAAGGATTTCCCCGGTTTCTGCGAGGATTTCAAATGGCAGCTGGTCCGCGGCTCGCTGATGCAGAAATTCGGTTTCACCGTTGAGCATGACGATATCTACGAGGCCGCAAAGGCTTATGTAACATATCAGTATGCCATGTACGGCATGGGCAATGTCCCCGAGGACATGATTACCGAAGCCGTGACCAACGTCATGAAGGACCGCCGTCAGCTTGAGCGCCTTTCCGAGCAGGTTGAAGACCGCAAGGTCCTCGACAAGATCAAGGAGACCATCACCATCAAGGACAAGAAGATCTCTTCCGAGAAGTTCCGCGAACTGTAGTTGAAAAGAGTCCTTACAGCGCTAAGCGCTAGGGGGCGGTGGAGTTGGCGTTCCTCTCTAAACCATACATTTTTCGGCGAACTGACTCCAGGTGAGCGTCAGCTAATCGGTTGGGCGCCTAACCGCTGTTCAAGGTCTGATTATAGGAGGGGGATCTTGAACGGGAAATGTGCCTTATAGACGCCTCTGGGCCATACTTTGTGTGCAAGGTATCGGCCATGAAAACTGATCTTGAACGCCGGTGAAGGGGCGCAGGCTTCACAAACGTCTGTGCGGAGTGTGGTTTGGGAATCCGTTTTTAGCTATAGTAATCATCAATACCAGAAAGAATATCGCAATGGCTAGGAACCAGTTTTTGTCTTGTCGGCTAGTGCGATGATCAAGTAATCGGATCAGTTCTTGAACCGCAGGGCACTGGCCGATGTGACCGGTATCAACCAGCATCATTTAAGCCACTATGTAAGCGGGCTCAAAAAAGCACGCCCGGCGACAAGGGAACGCATTGCCGAGGGGTTGCGCACCATAGTCGCCAGGCTATCTTTCTTATTGTAGCGGTTCCTTTGCTCTACCAGTACCTATAGAACAGCGCGATGCTTTCCATGCCGCCGAAGAACTGCTTCAGGAGGTAGCTCTCGTTGGGGGAGTGGATGGTGTCGCGCTCAAGGCCGAAGCCCAGCAGGAGGGGATCGATGCCGAGAATCTTCTGGACTTCTGCCAGCACGGCGATGCTGCCGCCGCCGCGGGCGGGGACGGGTTCGATGCCGTAGACCTCTGTAATTGCCCGGCTTGCGGCCTTGTAGGCGCTGCTGCTGATGGGGATCAGGAAGCCGTCACCGCCTTCGCAGGGCTTGACCTCCACCTTGACGCATTTTGGCGCGATTGCCTTGAAATGGCGGGCGAAAAGGCGGGTGATTTCGCCGCTGCGCTGATTGGGAACCAGGCGCATGGAGATCTTGGCGTGTGCTTCTGAAGGCAGCACAGTCTTTGCGCCTTCACCGGTATAGCCGCCCCAGATGCCGCATACGTCGAGGCATGGGCGTATGCCCGTGCGCTCCAGGGTTGTATATCCCTTCTCGCCCCGGACAGCGCCGATCTCCAGAAATTCTTTATATTCACGCAAATCGAACGGTGCCCGTGCGAGCATCTTGCGGTCGGCGCGCGAGAGTTCCACCACCTTGTCGTAGAAGCCCGGCACTGTGACGCGCCCGTCGGCGTCGATGAGCGATGAAATCATCTCGCAGAGCACTTGTATGGGATTGGCCACGGCGCCGCCGTAATGCCCGCTGTGCAGGTCCTTGTTTGGCCCGGTGACCTTTACTTCCAGATAACTCAAACCCCTCATGCCGCAGTTGATTGACGGCACTTTCTCGCTTATCATGGTGGTGTCGCTGACCAGGCAGATGTCTGCAGCGAGCATCTTCTTGTGCGCTTTTATCCACGCAGGGAGCGAGGGGCTGCCTATTTCTTCCTCGCCTTCGAACATGAACTTTACATTGTGCTTCAGCTGCCCGGTGCGTACAAGATACTCGAAAGCCTTGATATGCATGAACAACTGGCCCTTGTCGTCGTTGGCGCCGCGGCCCCAGATGGCCTCCTGGCCGGTGGCGTCAGGGCCGATGACGGGCTCGAAGGGGTCTGTGCGCCATTTCTCGAGCGGTTCGGCGGGCTGGACGTCGTAGTGCCCGTAAACCAGTACGGTGCGGGCTGCAGGATCGATTATCTTCTGCCCGAAAACCACGGGGTTGCCGTCGGTCTCCCACAGGCTTGCGCTGTCGGCCCCGGCCTCCATCAGCAGTTCGCTGAGGCGCCCGGCGCAGGCGTACATATCGGGTTTATGGTCGGCAATGGCGCTCACGGAAGGAATCCGCAGCAGGGAAAAAAGTTCGTCGAAGAACCTTTCCTTATTTTGTTCGATGTATTGTTTCATTTTGTAAAGATAATAATTAAATTTGTACATTATGGCACTTATAAAATCTATTTCAGGCATCCGCGGCACCATAGGTGGTTCCGAGGGCGACAATCTCACACCCGTTGATATTGTCAAGTTCACATACGCATATTGCAAATGTCTCAAGGAGCGCAAAGCCCCCAACGGCGAGCGCTATAAGATTGTCGTCGGGCGTGACGCGCGCATAAGCGGCGAGATGGTCGAACAGCTCGTCGTAGGCACCATTATCGCCTGCGGAGTGGATGTGGTCCGCTGCGGCTTCGCCAGCACGCCTACCACCGAACTGGCGGTCACTTTCTCCAACGCTGACGGCGGCATAATCATAACTGCCAGCCACAACCCCCGCCAGTGGAACGCGCTGAAATTGCTCAACGAGAAGGGCGAGTTCCTGACCGCTGTACAGGGCCAGGCCATTCTGGACTGCGCCGAGGCCGGCAATTTCGATTTCGCTCCCGTTGACGAGATGGGCTGCATCGAAGACCATGACTTTACGGACGAGCACATCGACTCGGTGCTCAAGCTCGAGGCCGTCGATGTGGACGCCGTCAAGGCCGCCGGTTTCACGGTTGTACTCGATGCCATCAACTCGGTGGGCGGCATCATAATGCCCCGTCTGCTCAAGCGCCTGGGCGTCAAATGCATTACTCTTAACGGCAACCCGACAGGGGACTTTGCACACAATCCCGAGCCGCTGCCCCAGAACCTTATAGAACTGAGCCAGACTGTGGTCAAGGAAAAGGCCGACCTGGGTATCAGCGTCGATCCGGATGTCGACCGTCTTGCCTTTATTTGCGAGAACGGCGAGCCTTTCGTGGAGGAATATACCCTGGTGAGCGTAGCGGATTATCTGCTTGACGAGGCGGTGAAGAAGGGCGTGAAGCCCCTTGCCACTGTTTCCAACCTCAGCTCCAGCCGGGCGCTGCGCGATGTCACCGAAGCGCATGGCGGTACATATTATGCCGCAGCGGTGGGCGAGGTGAATGTTACCACCAAGATGCACGAAGTGGGCGCTCTGATCGGCGGAGAAGGCAACGGCGGCGTTATTTATCCTGCTTCGCACTGCGGCCGCGACGCCATGGTAGGCGTGGCCCTTTTCCTGAGCAACCTGGCGCACAAGAAGCTTACCGCTTCCGCTTACAAAGCCACTTTGCCCCCGTATTTCATCGCCAAGAACCGCATAGACCTCAGCGACAAGGCGCTCATCGACCGCATCCTGGATGCGATGAAGGAGCACTATAAGAGCGAAAAGGTGAATACCATCGACGGCGTAAAGATCGATTTCGAGGCCACACGCCGCTGGGTGCACCTGCGCCGCTCCAACACCGAGCCCATTATCCGAATCTACTCCGAGGCGCCCAGCCCCGAGCAGGCCGAGGCTCTGGCCCAGGAAGTCATAGACCTGGCGCACAACATCATAAACAATGTTTAGTTTCCGCACAAGCGCCTTGTCCGAGCAGCTTGACAAAAGCTTGCTGGACGGGCGCGTGGCGTGTTTCTGCACCCCCGGCTCCTGGGACGGAGCGTCGGGAGAGTACCTTGATGCCATTTTCCGCTCCCGCGGAAACCTGGTGAAGGTGTTCGGCCCTGCCGCCCCCGAGTTTTCGCCCGCAGCCGGCCATATTGACTTCAGCGCCTCCGACCTGGAGGGTCTGGATGCCGTGGTGGTGGACATACAGGATGTCGGGGTGCGGTATTTCGGCTATACCAGGGACGTGCTGCGGCTTTTGAGTTTCCGTGCCCGCATGGAGGAAGGACCGTCCATCTACATTGTGGACCACATTAATCCCGCAGGACGTGTGGTTGAGGGTACGATTCCAGTTCTCGACCCTGG
Source organism: Bacteroidales bacterium (assembly GCA_017561765.1). Lineage (GTDB taxonomy): Bacteria > Bacteroidota > Bacteroidia > Bacteroidales > UBA932 > Cryptobacteroides. The sequence goes on from JAFZBM010000025.1 coordinate 5,728, forward strand.
TCTCTGGACGCCTAAAGTGGCTCACCGTCATGGACTTACGCTCGCGGAACTCTGCAATCTCTATTGTTCTGAGATAAACGCCCGCTTCCCCTTGCACATAATCTCCGCGCTGTGCAGCGAGGTGGGCAAGGACCTGCTCCCATGGACCATCGCTCCCGCCCCGGATTTCCCCGGGATGTTCACCTGCGACATGTACAGCGGGGGAGGCTTGTGGACCGCCACTTCAATCACACCGGGCATTGGCACGCCGCGCCCTTATGAGTATATAGGCGCGCCGTTTCTTGGCAATAACGCCATCCCGCCAAGTCCTCCGGGAGTGCTCATGCGCCCCTGTTCTTTCACTCCCGCGTACGGGCTCTATGCCGGCGAGGAATGCCACGGCTACCAGATAATCCTCCTGCCGGGCGTGCAGTACCACTCGCTGCTTCATACGGTTCAACTGATGCGCTGGTTCGCCGACCGCGACTCCCGCTTCGAACTCACTCCTGAACTGCTTGAGCGCATAAGCGATCCGGTCATAACCGAGTATCTGCACGGCAATATCACTTTCGATATTGTGCAGGAGCACGTCAAACTCGAGGAACAGAAATGGATACGCAAGGCCAAGCGTTTCCTGCTTTACGAAGATTCACCTTTTAGAATTAAATAACCATGAAAAAGTTCGCATTGCTGTTCGCTTCCCTGGCTCTCATTGTCTGCGCCTGCGAGAAGCCGGAACCACCCGAGCCCAAACCGGAGCCCGATCCGACCCCGACACCCACTCCCGAACCGCCCGATCCGGAACCTCCGGTACCTAGCATCTGGCACTTTGCCGGCGGTCAGGGCACCGATGGCGAACCTTTCCTGATCGCTACGGCCCAGGATCTTGATTCGCTGTCGTTCTACACTAATTCCGACAAGGCGGCTGATTTCACCGGCGCTTATTACAAGCAGACCGCGGATATCGACATGAGCGGCAAGACCTTTATCCCTCTTGTGCAGGACGGTGTTTTCACCGGTTATTATGATGCTGACGGCAAGGCGATAGGCAATCTGACCATTCAGTCCGCGGACAAGAAACCCACGGGCTTCATAGCCAAGGGAGAGGGAGCGACGCTGAAGAACCTCACCGTGAATGTTGGCGTGGATGGTAAATACGTTTACTGCGGGGCCTTGATCGGTTATGCAAAGTCCTGTACAATAGAAAATTGTACCGTCACGGGGCAGGTCCGTCAGTACGTTAAGGAAATCTCGGTTGGCTCCGATGCCAACAGCGGTTATTCCGGAGGCCTGGTGGGCTGGATGGACGAAAGTACCATGCGCAACTGCGTCCTTGACGGCGATGCCACATTCTACGGCAAGTTCAGCGGCGGCTGCGTGGGTTATGCCAAGAATTCCACCATCGAAGGCTGCGGCGTGACCAAAGACCACACGGTCAATATCTACTACCACTGGGCCGGCGGCGTGATAGGCAAGGCCGAGGGAGAAAAGACTCTCATCAAGGGCTGTTACTTCGAAGCCAACCTGACCAACGTCGGCTACATTCTCGGCGGTATAGTCGGCCAGTTTATGGGAGGCCGCCTGGAAGAGTGCGTTTTCGGCAGCTACGGCAAGATGGGCTCCGACAAATACTTCGTCGGCGGAATAGTGGGCGCCGCTGTGCCGACATCCGAGATAGTAATAGACAAATGTGCCGTTTACGGTGCAGTCAGCGGCCAGTACTCCGTGGGCGCCGTTGTAGGTTACACGGGATTCCTTACAAGCTCGCTCAAGGTGGGCAACGCCACCAAACCTGTGACCATATCCAATTGTGCTTCCATTGGCGCAGAAGTTACGGCCACCGGCAATAACGGAGGTTCCAATTCATACTCGCTGGTGACCGGTCTCGTCGGCTGGACCCACGGCTCGTCCGTGACTGTCATCAAGGGTTGCTATGCGGCCCCGTCGCTGGTACAGACCACATCGGTGGGCAACAGGGGCGCTCTGGGCGGGATCAGCGGCTACCAGAACTGCACCGTGTCGACCACCTACGAAAACTGCTATTCCACCATCACTCCCACCAATGTGCTCAACAGGGGAGAGCGTGTGACCGATGTGACCGGCGACTGTTTCTACGGCGCGATATATGCCCGCTGCACCCAGCCTACGACGGTGCGCAACTGCTTCTGGGACGAAGCGATGAAGCAGATAGGGCCGGCGGAAGGCAAGACCACCGAGAGCGGCAACGAGGCGCTCAGCACCTCCCAGCTGACCGACGGAACGCTGCTTGCCAAGCTCCAGGCCACTGCCGACGGCACTGTCTGGGTCAAAGGCGACAACGGACTTCCTACCATTGACGGGCTGCCTGCCGATCCGCACGTGAAGCCCAAGGCGGCCAAGCGCCTGAGCGTGATAGGCGATTCCATCTCAACGTTCAAGGGTTGGATTCCCGCCGGCTATTCCGCCCATTATCCCGCCACTGACGGCACTCTGACCCTGGTCAACGAAACCTACTGGTACCGTCTGGCGCACGATTACATGAAAGACTGCACATTCGATACCAACATTTCCTTCTCCGGCTCCACGGTTACCAATACTACTGACGATAATTACAAGGTACGCTACGGTTCGGCCACAAATGCTTGGTTCAAGAAGGATTTCAGCACCCGTTTTGCCGAATGCGGCGGTATGGGCCGTCCTGATATCATCCTGATCCATGGCGGCACCAACGACTGGGCCCATAATGCCGATCCTCTGGCCCCCGGCGTCGCCATACGCAACGATGCGACAAACATCTACGGCGGAACTGCACCTGATGCATCGGTGATGAGTGCCATATATGCGACGGCCGATGCGGCCAAGACCCGTACCGAAATCAACGCCCTGCCGGACGGTACGTTCTGCGAGGCTTACGTCAAACTCCTTTGCCAGATCAAGGAACGTTACCCCCAGTGCAAGGTAGTGTGCATCATAGGCGACTACCTGAGCCAGAGCATAGAGCAGTCGGTGCTTGAAATAGCCGGCCACTATGGCGCCAAGACTGTCAACCTGTTCCGCGTGAACGGATTCAACGACCTTGGCGGATACAGTCCCGAAACCTTGTCAAACAAGGGCTCGCAGCCCAATATGCCAAAGCACGACTACAGCGGCGACGTGGGCGGTTGCCATCCGGGCTCCCAGGCCATGAAGTTCATCGCCGAAAAGATTTACACCGAGCTTGGTGCGTGGCTTGAAGAATAATTTGCAAGTTCGACAAAAATTTGTATCTTTGCGCCCGCATTAAAAACTATAGTTTTATGAAACAAGGAATCCATCCCGAAACCTACCGACTTGTAGCTTTCAAGGATATGTCCAACGAAGATGTATTCATCACCCGCAGTTGCGCCACCACCAAGGAGACGATAACCATCGAGGGTGTCGAATATCCTCTTGTGAAGCTTGAGATTTCCAACACTTCTCACCCTTTCTACACCGGCAAGATGAAGATCGTCGATACCGCCGGCCGCGTGGACCAGTTCTACCAGCGCTACAAAGCACGCAAGAAATAAGCTTGCGACCAGATAGGCAAAAGCCCGGAGTTCAAGGAACCCCGGGCTTTTTTTGACTTTGAGTGAGTAGTTTACTTCCTCTCCTTGGGAGCGAGGCCTTTCCAGCAAAGGGCGCTCAGGGCGCCGCCCACCAGAGGTGCGCAAATGAATACCCAGACATCCTTCAGTGCATCGCCGCCTGCGAAGATGGCGGGACCGATGGAACGGGCGGGGTTGACCGACGTGCCGGTAAGGTTGATGCACACAAGGTGAATCAGGATGAGGCTGAGACCGATAGCGAGACCGGCCATATGGCCTGCGCCGACCTTGGGATCGGTAGTGCCGAGAACAACCAGGACGAAGAGGAACGTGGCAATCACTTCCACGAGGAAAGCGCCGCCCACGCCGCCGGCATTGGCTACGCCGTTGGCGCCCAGTCCTTCAGGGCTGCCCATGGCACCGGGAGCTCCGGTAGCTTTGAATACGAGGAGCAGAAGGGCGCCGGCAATGATGCCGCCCAATACCTGTCCTACCCAGTAGCCGCAGGCGTCTTTCCAGCTCATGCGGCCGGAGAGAGCTACGCCGAGGGTGATGGCGGGATTGATGTGGCAGCCGCTGATGCCGCCGATGGTGTAAGCCATGGCAACAACTGCAAGACCGAAAGCGATAGCAGTGCCTACGACTCCTGCGGTGTCACCGCATCCGAGGAACATTGCGGTACCGCAACCAAGGAAAGTAAGGACAAATGTGCCCAAACACTCAGCAAAATACTTTTTCATAAGAAATATTGGTTATGGTTTTCACAAATATAGTGATTTTTTATTTTTCCATCACAATACGGAAGCCGTTGATTACAAGATTGCTCTCGGGAGCGTCGAAACTCCGGTAACTGACACGGCAGCTGTTGGTGCCGCCGAATATGCCTCCGCCGCGCATGACTGCATAGGCTCCGCTTGCGGCACCCCTGGGATTGACGGTAGATGCAGGGGAGTATGGACCGTAAATATCGGAACATAGTTCCCACGCGTTCCCGCTCATGTCGTATATGCCAAGTTCGTTGGGCAGCTTGGTTCCGACAGGATGCATCACTCCTCCGGATGTGCGGTTTATCCAGGCCACGTCGGCCCAGTCGTCGCTGCCGCTGTAAAGATATCCTCTGGAGTAGCGCCCGCCGCGTGCAGCATATTCCCACTCAGCTTCCGTAGGGAGTCGGAAACAGCGTCCGGTGAGTTCCTTAAGTTTGGCGCAGAAAGCCGCGATTTCCGTCCTGGTGCGTCTCTGGACAGGAAGGAGGGCATCGTCCTCTGATTCCGCGGTCTCGCCCATAACCGCGCGCCAAAGGCCGTTGGTTACCTCATAACGGCCTATGTAGTAACTGTCAAGCCTTACGCTGTGGGCCGGTTTCTCGTCCTCATGTGTAAATTCCGCCCTGCCGTCGGCGCCCATTGTGAACACGCCGCCCTCCACCAGCACCATTTCCAACATCTGTCCGCCTATTTCGGTCTTCCAGTCCGCTTCTTTTACCTGGTGAGCCGGAGTTTCGCGTTCCACCAGCGGTTTCTCGAAGAAATGATGGGCGTTGCGGCCGACGTTGGTCAGCTGGAGGTTGGGCACGTCAGGATCACCGGCACCCCTGAGCATCAGCACTTTAAGATCCTCGAAGCGGGCCGGCCAGAGCTCGCGTGGACGGCAGCCGGCGTCGGTGCATACCTTGGCGGCAAGTCCCACGACTTCACCCATCATTGCGCAGGTACGCATGACTCGCACGGAAGCGAGGGCTACGTGAGTGACGCTTATGTCGCGTCCCGCCATGAACAGATTGCTTATGTTGCGTGAATACAGGCAACGGTAGGGGATGGGGCTGACCGGCGTTTCTTCCTGGTCGCATACGCTCTTGAACTCGCGCCCCGGAAAGTACTTGTGGTTTTCCGGCTCGGGGTAATGAATGTCTATGGACCAGGACGTGGAACAGGTACCGTCCGGGAACATGGTATTGCGTAGTATATCGTTGCCGCTGAGAACATAATCGCCTATGAGGCGCCGGCTCTCCCGCTTCCCGCTGTTGAACGACACCCACTCGAGGGAGCGGCGCGCGAACTCGTCGCGGCAGGAGGCCCTGTTCTTGAGATATGACCAGTTGGCATAAATGGCGAGCATTCCGTAATCGCGTATCTGCTCCGCTTCCAGTATCTGGTCACGGAACATTCCGGTCTCCCATGTCCATGAGCCCTTCGTCATGCGCTGGGAACTGTCTTCGTCAAGGCTGATGCCGTATTCGAACTCGGGGAAGTCGCTCGGGGATGCGTCCTTTTTTGAACTCCACTGCAGCGAAGCGCCCAGGACCATGTTGTCGGCCTCTTCGGGGGCCTGCGGCTCTCCGTATTCGCTGCGGCTTTCACGGCCCACACGGTAGTCGGCGCCTGCAATGGCACCCACGGTACCGTCGCCGGTGCAGTCGGCAAAGAGCGGAGCAGAGAAGCGTAAACGCTTGCCGTTCACCACGTTGCGTCCTATGACCGATACTATGGTGTCGCCCGATTTCTCCACTTCCAGAACCTTGGTCAGGGTAAAGAGGCTGATGTTCGGCTCGGCGCTTACAATTCTCATCTTTGCATCGTCTTCATAGTATGAGGCAGGCATGGCGTTACCCTTGCGAACGGGGGCGAATTCCTTGAGGAGATTGCCCAGGTTGGGATAGGGCTGGCAGTCCATGGCCCCGCCAAGTTGTACGCGGATCTCGGAGGAATTGTTGCCGCCCAGCACGGCCCTGTCCTGTATGAGAGCCACTTTGAGCCCCTGCCGGGCTGCGGCTACTGCAGCGCAAATTCCGGATAGTCCGCCCCC